>NZ_JASJFB010000120.1:0-41788 GCF_030065455.1 Microcystis sp. M53602_WE12
GTACCACCACGAGGGCGAGCCACCCCGGGGGAGTGACGCATCGCCATCATCATCATCCCGGAGGTAATGCCTTTTTGGGAGGGAGGAGCGCCAATTTCTGCCGCTAGACGAGCCAGGGGTGCTTTGACAAATTCGCTCTCAAACCACTCATTGAGGACATCTTCGGGGGAAGTAATCATCGTGCGGATGAAGTCGAGCAGTTTCTTTTTCGAGCCGATCGCTTTCCAGACACTAGCTAAGGCACTAGAGTTATAATTGCGGGCAATTCTGAGCAAATCTTGAGGCGGAGCGTTAAACCAAGGACCGATCGCATTCAGCAACTGTGCCCAATAGTCGATAAACTGAAGGTAGCGATCGGCATCTCGCCGAGAAAACTGGGCAATTGCGGCGTGAGTTTTTTCCAGAGAGCGATAGGAAAGAAAATATTGGCCGGAGGGATGGGGACAGAAAACGGTAGGATCGAAGAATAAATACTCTAATCCGTGGCGTTTTAGCTCCAATTCCTCAATTACCGGCCCCAAAAAAATAAATTCGTGATCGATCGCACAGAGATTAAACTTAAAATCGGGGGCTAGATCTGGGATAACCGCTTCTGTGGTTGCCGCTCCTCCTGGTACGCTACGCTGTTCCAGAAGCAGGACGCGATAACCGGCTTTGAGGAGATAGGCGGCACAAACTAAACCATTATGCCCCGCACCGATGAGGATGACATCGTAACTTTCCATGCAGTTTCAAAAATTCCTATTTTTAATTTTGCGCTTTTCTTGACCCTAATATGTTAAAAATAGTTAAAGATTCGCTGCTGTCAGCAGATTTCAGCGAGCAGTTATTAGTAAGAAGCTAGAAAACCTTTAATTTTTCCTTTTTTTTATGAGTTCTGCGATTAAAGTTATGCAGCCATCGGGTATTTTAGATGGCAACCAAGCCAGCCAATTTCGCCAAGAAATTGCCGAAGCAGTGCAGGGAGGTTCAGAGGTGATTATCGTTGATTTCCAGGATGTCACCTTTATGGATAGCTCTGGTTTAGGGGCGCTGGTTTTATCCTTGAAAACCGTGCGTTCTGCGGGGGGTAAACTATTGATCTGCTCGATTAATGAGCAGATAAAAATGTTGTTTGAATTGACCGATATGGATCGAGTTTTTGAAATTTTTAATAACCGAGAAGAATTAGAACAAAAAATCCTCGGAAGTTAATTAACGAAAATCCACCTGCATGATCGAAAGATCATCCCTAAAATTACCATCAAATTGTAAAGCTTGAATTTTTTCAATAAAATTATCAAGATTTTTAGCAGAATTACAGTGATAATTTCGTAAAGATTGAATAAAGTTTTCTAGTCCCCACATCCTACCATCAGCACAATCGATCTCGTAAATTCCATCGCTAAAAAGATAAAGGCTACTGGAGAAATTCAGGGATTGAACCTGATTGATATATTCTGCTTCCGGAAACATTCCGATGGGAAAACCGGGGGCTTTCAGTCTGGTTTCAATCATCTGTCCAAAAGGTTTTTGAGTCAGGAGAACTGCCGGGGGATGACCGGCACTGGCATAGGTTAACTGTTGTTGTTTCTGATCATAAATTCCGTACCAGATAGTAAAATATTTATCATTCTTAGGACTGATTTGATAAACTTGATTTAACCCATGTAAAACCTGATTAGGTTGATAGTAATTCACCTGAGTTAAACCACGGGAACGGAGTAAATTAATCACCGAAAGGGAAGGTAAAGCCGCTCGCAAACGATGGCCTGCCACATCTAAAAGATATAACACCAAATGGTCATTATCTAACCAATAATAATCAAAACCATCGCCCCCCAATTGACGAGAAGGAAGGAAGCGAAAATCGATAGCAAGTTTGGGAGAAATAAAAGGTTCTGGTAACAGCGATCGCACATATTCCGCCGCCTCCGCTAACTCCATTTCTAGTAATTGTTTTTGCGCTTGCAGATCATGACTTAATTGATGCAAACGAATTCCCGCCCGCACGCGCGCTCTTAACTCATTAATCTCGATCGGTTTACACAAAAAATCATCTGCCCCCGCATCCAATCCCTTGACCCGATCCTCCACCGATCCCAAAGAAGTTAAGAGGATAAAAAAAGTCGTTGACAGTTGGGGATTGAGCTTAATTTGCCGGCAAACTTCCAACCCATCGATCCCCGGCATCATCCAATCACAAATAATCATCGCTGGTTTTAGTTGCCCCGCTTGCTTTAATCCTTCTTCCCCATCACTGGCAATAAAAACCTCGTATTCCTTCCGCAAAGCGCGGCTCAAAAACGTTTGAATTACTCCATCATCATCAATTACTAGAATTCGTACCATCTTTTTTGTGACTTGACTATCTCAATCTTACTGCCTACCCCCGACTCCCTGACAGATGACTTTGCTTGTCCCTCAACCAGGGATTAAATCCAGAATCGAGCTAACACATCAGTCATAGTTTGGGAAAAATGGTATAACTTCTAGCGTAAGGCATTGGAGAGGTAAGCCGGGGGTGAAGATTTCTTTTCAGGTAGATAGCGATCTCAAGTCCTTAGATACCGTTTTAAAATATTTTGAGCAACTTGAACCAGCGGGCATTCCCCAAAAAGACTGGCTCCAGTGTCAGCTTGCTCTTGCCGAAGGTTTTACCAATGCAGTCCGTCACGCTCACCGACACCTACCTCCCGAAATCCCGATCGAGATCGAGATCGAGATTACCCGATCCCAGATGGAAATTCGCATCTGGGATCGGGGTTCCGCCTTCGATTTAGAGGACTTTATCGAGAAAAACGCCTATCATGACTATAGTTTCTCTGGTCATGGGCAAGGACTGCCGATCCTCCAAAAAATCGCCGATCAACTCAGTTATACTCGCAGCGAAGATCAGCGCAACTGTCTGTTAATTATTAAACAATTTTCCCGCCATGAATCCGATCGCACCCCTAGTTTCTCCTAGTTGGTTAGTGACTAATCTCGATCGCCCCGATCTGATGGTTATTGACTGTCGTTTTCAGTTAAACGATCCCGATCTCGGTTATCAAGAGTATTTAGCCAATCATATTGAAAATGCCTTCTATTTACACCTCGATCGCGATTTATCGGCTCCCGTTGCCCCTCATGGCGGCCGTCATCCTTTACCGAATCCGCAGACGATAGCCGCTAAATTAAGCTCTTTAGGGGTGATTTCTGGTCAAACCCATGTCATCGCCTACGATTCCTCCCGTTTTGCCTTTGCCAGTCGTCTCTGGTGGTTATTACGTTATCTGGGCCATGAACGAGTCAGCATTCTCGATGGTGGTTGGCAAAATTGGTTAAATGCCGGTTATCCCGTCTCTAATCAGATACCTGTGCCGAAAACCGGCGCTTTTCTCCCCCAAGTTCAACAGGATTGGGTAGTCACGATCGAGCAGGTAAAAAGGCAAAAAGAGCAAGGGGGAGTGGTGTTAATTGATGCCAGGGAAAGCGATCGCTATCGGGGTGAAAGGGAACCGATCGATCCGATCGCCGGTCACATCGAGGGGGCGCTTAATTATCCCTGGTTGGAAGTCACCGATAGTCAGGGTTTTTCTCAACCCCAGGACCTGCAAACACAACGTTGGCAAGAGCGGCAAGGCGATCGAGAAATTATCCTCTACTGTGGTTCAGGAGTGACAGCCTGTGTTAATATCTTTTCCCTGACCCTAGCCGGATACGAGAATGTTAAGCTATATTCTGGAGGTTGGAGTGATTGGTGTTCCTACCTGATCTAACCAGCCCTATTGATACCCATCTATCGAGAAAGATTATCAAAATGACCTGATTACTGTACAATCCCTCTATTATCACTTTTAATTATTCCCAAACTATTATCTAGTTTGTCTCCTAAGTGGGTGGGTGGAATTAAATATAAGATAAACGTAGGTTGGGTTGAAGCATGAAACCCAACGCCCGCATGGGTTACGCTACCGCTAACCCATCCTACAAATAATTGTGTCTCCCTACTTAGACAAAAAAGCTAATTTTTATTTTAGTTGCTATCTTTTTGCTCTCAAATCACCGCTATTCCCCAAAGAATAGTCGTTTTCCCCCGTAAAATTACTAAAAAGTAATTTTATAGTTAAACTGTATAAAAAATTAGGTATGTATTTTGTATGACAGAAGCCGGTCTTTGTCATTGTAATGGTGGCACCCGTCCGAAAGATCGCCTTTCGATTTTTGTGGATGGCAATAATATGTTTTATGCTCAACAAAAAAATGGTTGGTTTTTTGACCCGCGTAAGGTGTTAAATTACTTCACCAACGACCCGAATATTATGTTAATTAATGCCTTTTGGTACACGGGTTTAAAAGATTCCCAAGATCAAAGAGGTTTTCGCGATGCTTTAATTAGTTTGGGTTATACGGTGAGAACAAAAATTTTGAAAGAATATTATGATGATAGTTCCGGTCGGTTTTCCCAGAAAGCTAATTTAGATATCGAAATTGTCGTCGATATGTTTAATACCGTCGATCAATACGATCGAGTGATTTTATTTAGCGGTGATGGCGATTTTGAACGAGCGATCGAACTATTGCGCTCTAAAAATACTCATATTACCGTAGTTTCTACGGAAGGGATGATCGCTAGGGAATTACGCAACGCCACCGATCGCTATATTGACCTGAATGATATTCGCAAAGATATCGAAAAAAGTGATTATTAACCGGCCGTTTTGTCTTTAAACCGGCTATTTATCCCATTTTTCTTTATTGGTAGTCCTCACCCCAATCCTTCTCCCAGAAGGGGATAGGTGAGGCAGTTAACCATCTCTTGTTTATTTTTCCTTGAGTCGAAATAGTAAAAACTGATTGACCTGATTCGGATTAAAATTATCATCACTGACTAAAATCAAAGAGCGACTGCCATCAGCTAATCTTGGACCGAGGGTCATTCCTTCCAAATTATCTAAATCAATCCCTAAAGTCCCTAAATCTAGTAATAATTTTTTCCGCAAGGGTTGCACCTGTAAAGCTTCTAATTCTCCCGGTATCCGAGCAATTTTCGAGGTATCGGTGGCACTCCCATTAACTACCTGAAATAGTTTCGCTCCAAAACCTTCTAAACCAAAAGTTCGCTCTAAACTGAGAAAATAACCCTCTTTTTCTAAAGCTAATAATTCCGTTAAACCGTAGTATCTCGCACCACTGGGTGGCTCATCTAACACATACAATTGTTCTGATACTAACACAGGCGCACCAATCGGATCAATAACATAATGAAGAAGTCGCACTCTGAGATTTTCTGCTCTTTTTCCCGTGGGACTATCTTGAATTAACGCGCTTTCTGTGGCAGTAAACAAACGAAAAGGATCGTCTTTGAGAGTGCTGGTAATCCCTAAAGTTAAGGATTCAAACCCTAAATTATCCTGTATTCCTTTTTGATTGGTATCATCTGGTAAAAAGCGATTAGGAATTAACAAAGACTCCTTTAATTGTCCCTGCAAATCAAATTCAGCAATAAAAGGAGCAATTCCCTGTTTAACCGCACCTTCACTGGAAATAAACAAAGTTTGTCGGGGCGAAAAAGCGATACCTTCCGGGTCGATCGATCCCTTTTTAAACGTTTCTCCCTTGCCATCTTTTAGGAACGTGACTGCCTCTAAATTCACTTTTTCGATTTTTTCACCATTTATCTGCAAACTAGCCCGATAAAAGCGGGCCGGAGCTTTCTGAGAACGATCATCACTGAGGAGATAAAAGCGGTTATTGGCACGATCATAGGTAATTGCCGATAATCCCCCCACCCTTGTCCCTTGATAATCCGCTTGTGGCAATTGATATTCTCCCAAAAACTCGACCGAGAGGGGTAGAAACATTCGTTGTTCTGCTAAAACTTGCGGGGAGACACCACAGGCCCCCAGACTAAAGGTTACAATCAAACTAGCAATTAAACCCAAAATTGGGAAACGCAAATTTTCGGCAGTCAGTCTCTTATAGAATCGATCGATCACAAAATATCATCCTCTACTACGCTCCTATCAATCTATTATGCTACGTTTTTCTCTCAGTTTATGGCTCTGTTTGATCGCTACTTCCCTTCCTCTCCTAGCACAAACAGAAACCCCTGCACCCAATCCCCTCGAAACTCCCCTAAAAAGTCCTTTATTACCCGCAATCGATCGCCCTTTAACTCCCTTGGAGCGTCGTCAACTGTTATTATACATCGATCAACGCGATGCTGAAGCTCAAGCTAAATACGATGCGGGATTAAATGAGGAAGCTTTTCCTATCTGGTATGAAGTGATTAAATTAAATCGTTATTTAGGAGCAAAAGAAGAAGTAAAATCTTTGGGAAAAGTGGGTTTAGCAGCTTGGAATCGAGATCGAACCGAGGATGTTAAATTAATTACTGCTCGTTTAAAAGCTCTGCAAAAAACTGCGGAAACTAACCAGACAATGGACGGGGAATTATTAGCATTACTAGGTACATCCTATGAACAGGTACGAGCTTTTAATGAGGCGATAATTATCTATGATAAAATCCTAGCTAATGCCAGACAATCTGGTGATAATCTGGCAGTAGAAGCAACTTTAAATAAACTTGGTCAAATTCATTTATCCCGTTTTGATTATCAAAAAGCAGCTCCAGTCTATGAGGAATTATTAACTATTTCTAAGGTGCAGAATAATTCTTTGACTCAAGGAATTTATTTGCAAAGACTAGCAGAAATTTATCGAGAATCTCTGCAACCAGCTAACGCCGTAAAAATTAAAGAAGAAATAGCTGAAACCCAAATCAGAAATCAGCAAATACAGTTAATCCCCGCTCTAAAAATTCAAATTGGTTTAGATTACCAAGCTTTAAAAGATGCAAATAAAGCCAGCCAAAACTTTCAAGAAGCCTATTCTCTCGCTTTTGCTTTACAACAGTACGGCACCGCAGGAGAAGCTTTAAATAAGTTGGCCGAACTCTATAAAAGTTATCAACAGGTGGATTATGCTTTACAAATCTATCAAGAATTAATTAAAGTCCATGAATTGGGTTATAATTACTACGGTTTAATGAATACCTACGATCAAATCGGTCAAATTTATCTAGAGAGAAAAAATTATCCCCAAGCTTTACTCGCTTTCCAAAAAGGTGCGAAATTAGCCCAAGCTATCCGTTATCGTGAACAATATTTTCAAACCCAAATCACCCAAGTTAATCAAGCAATAAATAATCCTGAACAGTGATCTTTAAGTCTTTGAATAGTTAACTAATGGACATATAAGTAGGTGGGTGGAATTAAATATAAGATGAACGTAGGTTGGGTTGAAGCATGAAACCCAACGCCCGCATGGGTTACGCTACCGCTAACCCATCCTACAAATAATTGTGCCTCCCTACTTAAATGGGGAAATGGGGACTAAGAAATATCTTCCCCAACACCCTAAAACCCCAACACCCCAACACCCTAAAACCCAAAACCCAACCCACCAATGGAAAATTCCTATTCTGAATTAACCGAAGACTTGCTGAAATTGCTGCAACATTTGCCCCACTTAAAAGATAGTAAATGGATTCAAAGATCTCTGGAAGCAATAGTCAGAATTGCCGAGGAGGAAATCGATCGCCTGGATTGGAAAATTTTAACCTACGCGATCGAAGATCTAGAAAAGGGATTTCAGGTATTTTACCCCTACCGTCACATTCGTAAACTTACCATTTTTGGCTCGGCACGCATCAAACCCGACAGCAGTGAATACCGTCTCGCAGTAGAGTTCGCACGTCGTATCAGTCAATACGGTTTTATGGTGTTAACCGGCGCTGGGGGTGGCATCATGCAAGCAGGGAATGAAGGTGCTGGACGGGAAAATTCCTTCGGATTAAATATTCAGCTACCCTTTGAACAGGGGGCTAATCCCCATATCATAAATGATGCCAAATTAATCGATTTTAAATATTTCTTTACCAGAAAACTATTTTTTCTGCGGGAAAGTGACGCAGTAGCTTTATTCCCCGGTGGTTTCGGCACCCAAGATGAGGCCTTTGAAACCCTTACCCTCTGTCAAACCGGTAAATACGGACCTGCACCCCTAGTATTAATTGATGAGCCTGATGGGGATTACTGGCAAACTTGGCAAGAACAAATTAGTGAAAATCTGCAAAAAAGAGGACTGATATCCGCCGAAGATCGGAATTTTTATACTATTACCAACGATCTAGACTACGCTTGTCAAACAATTCGCCACTTCTATCGGGTGTATCACTCCAGCCGTTTTGTGGGAGAATCCTTTGTTATTCGTCTTAATCACGAACTAAGCGGGGAACAGATCGAACAAATTAACCAAAACTTCGGCGATATCCTAGTTAAGGGGAAAATCGCACCTAGTCAAATTCTAGAACGAGAGAATCGGGATTCCAGCCACCATTTACCTCGTCTAGTTTTTTACTTCAACGGCAAGAGTTACGGACGCTTGTATCAGTTAATTGATCACATCAACGATTTAAGTCCTGTAGTGACCCTCGAAGAGCATCCCGAAAGAAAATAAACCCTAGGCTAGAGTTTCCGGACAGTATCCTAAACCCTTAGTAAATTGTTGCCGAAAAGCCTCTATATCTTGCTGATCCGGGGTACCATGGGACACGATCGCCACTTGGTAACGACGCATGACATCAATAGGAGATTGTCCCGTTTCCAAACTCCAAAAAACCATCTGGAGACGCATTTCCGGTTGATAGGGAATCCCTAACTCATTCATGTAGGCGCGAAAATCCCCGTGTTGGCAAGGAGTAAGCATTTGATTAAACTTGACCTTGACCACCCAACCGTTAATCTGATGGATAACCGTCATGACGGAGGAGGGTAGATGAGTCATCGATCGCAGGTATTCGGTGACTCGTAGCGTTAGACTAGCGTTAGCAAGAAAATAGAGATAGTCCATAGTGGCCGCTGGGATGTTGGCTAATAGTCACGATTAGTGTTATATCTCTAGTCTGACGATAAACCGTTCCAGATACCAAGGGGAGAAATCCCCGATTTAGTGAAGTTCGCCTGGGTAGAATTACCCAACTTTTGCGAAGATCTTTATGATGATAACGACGATGATCCCTGACCAATCACTCTCCAGCTACGATTATCACCTTCCTCCGGAGTTAATTGCCCAAAATCCCGCAGACCCCCGAGACAGTTCCCGTCTTTTGGTGTTAGATTCTCCTAATAGTCATAATTTGGCTATTTTTCGGGATTTACCCACTTGGTTAGAGCCGGGGGATTTGTTGGTTCTCAACGATACCCGCGTGATTCCGGCCCGTTTATTTGGACGTAAAACCACCGGCGCACCCATAGAAATATTACTATTGGAAGAACAAGATAACTATCGTTGGTTATCCCTAGTGAAACCTGGAAAACGCTTTAAAGTCGGTTCAGAAGTCCTTTTTTATCCGAAAACAGGGCGAACGGAAGACCAAGCAAAATTATGGTTAGCGAAAGTAATCGATCGAGATCTAAACACCAGTGGTCGTCTGCTAGAATTTCAACGTCATCCCGGACGCAGTTTTTGGGATATGTTGGAGGAGTACGGTCATATTCCATTCCCCCCCTACGTCACCGAATCAGAGGCGGAAGAAGACCGTTATCAAACAGTTTACGGTTATAAACAGGGTTCTGTGGCCGCTCCCACGGCCGGATTACATTTTACTCCCGAATTATTCCATAAGCTCGCCCAGAAGGGTATAGATACCGCCTATATCACCCTTCATGTGGGAGTGGGAACCTTTCGTCCCGTGGAAGTGGAAAATATTACAGAACACCTAATGCACCAAGAATTTTTGCAGATTTCCGCCGAAACTGCCGAAAAAATCGCCCAAACAAAGGCTAGAGGTGGCCGGGTTATCGCCGTAGGAACCACGGTAGCTCGCGCCTTGGAAGGGGCAATTAAAGAAACTAAGAGCGATAAATTAACCGCTTTTCAGGGAAAAACCAATTTATTTGTCTATCCGGGTTATCAATGGCGGGTTATCGACGGCATGATCACTAATTTTCACCTACCCAAGTCCAGTTTGATGATGTTAGTCAGTGCCTTAGTCGGACGGGAAAGACTACTGGCATTGTATCAAGCAGCTATCCAAGAACGTTTCCGTTTCTATTCCTTCGGTGACGCTATGTTAATCCTACCCAGCGCTTGCAGCAGTAATCGGTAAGTAGTTGGGCAAAATTACATCCACACCCTAGAAAGAAGGAGGAGCAGAACTGCGGAAAGGGCAACAGGAAAGGGGAAAAATATGTGTAAGCGGCCCGCGCATCTAAATTGGTCTAGGTCGATTATCGAACCACCTCTAGCCTGTTGTCTATCCTAACCAAGAAATGAAAAGAAAAGATATTAAAATTGGTCGCCGCTATTCTAGCAAACCCCTGCAAATATTTTTAATTATTGCGTTCATCGTCGCCGCTCCCTTTGCTATTTTTTATCTTATTGCCTTGGCCTATCTCTGGCAAGGCGATCGACTTTTGGCCGCGGGGGAGAAGGAATCGGCTCTGTCTGCTTACCGAACAGTTTTATCTTTTCACGAAAATTCAGTCCAAGCCCATATAAAAATCGCTCAGGTCTTGCAAAGTCAAAAACGCTATTCTGAAGCCTTACAAGCATATAATCGTGGCTTTATCGTTAATAATAAACCACCGATGGAACCCTCCCAAAGTAATTATTTAGTGGCTTTGGGGGATATCTTCGCGCAGGAGGAAAAATGGTCAGAGGCGATCGATGCTTACCAAAAAGCAATTATCATTAAACCAACTTTTAAAGCGCAATTTCAGCTAGGAAAAGCCCTCTATAGTTCACAACGTTGGGATGAGGCGGCGAAAGCTCTGCAAGCAGCGGTTTTTCTCGATCCTACTCAGGGAAAAGCCTATTTTTATCTGGGAAAGGCCTACAGTGAACAGCAACTCTGGCCAGAGGCCAGTTATGCCTATCAGCAAGCTCTAGAATTGATACCTAATCAGGGTGAAACCTACAAAAAATTAGGAGAAACCCTAGCAAAACAGGGAAAATGGGAGGAAGCAGAGCAAATATATCGACAGGCTTTAATTTACGCCCCTAAAGATGGGGATATTTATAATTATTTAGGTAAAGCTTTAGCGGAACAGGGAAAACTAGGGGAAGCCATGGCAGTTTTTCAACAGGCGCGCCAAATTAGTCCCAAGAATGCTAATATTTACGAAAATCTCTGTTATATCTATATCAACAACGGTCAGATCGATGAGGGTCTAAATTGGTGTCGGCAGGCCGTAGAAATTGATCCCAATTTATCAGAAGTTAGATTTATTTTAGAGGAAATTCAACGGGGGCGATTGATTCACGACAATCCCGAATTATTAAAAATGCCAGAGATAATTCCCAGTGTTAAGAGTGATCCTCTGGTGAATTTAAAACGCTCAATTGTTAAAATTGTCATTCGTGGCAAAAATAACAATGGTATCGGCACTGGTTGGTTATTAAAACGAGATCAAGATACAGCTTGGATCGTGACTAACCGCCATGTGGTTACGAATTACCGTCAAGAAATCGATGCAGGGGCGCGCATTTTTGTCGAGTATTATAGCCAACCACCCCAGGGAAAAATTCCCAAGCGTTCAAAAGCTAAAATTCTCCACACTACCCCCCCTAACGACTGGCTCGATTTAGCAGTATTAGAGGTAAAAAATCCCCCCCCAGATTTAAAACCTTTAGCTTTAGCGCCCCTACCAATTGCCGCTAATCAACCAGTAATCTCGATCGGTAATCCTTTTAATCAAAAAGATTGGACTGTCAGCAAAGGCACTGTTAATGATAATAACCAAAAATCCTTAAGTTTGTCCATGTTTGTCGTTTCTGGACAGTCGGGAAGTCCAGTTTTAAACGATAAAAATCAAGTGGTGGGAGTGATTTCCCAAGCGAGTTTATTTTGTGATGATCCCTCCACTCCTAAACCCCTAGAAAATGCCGTTAAATTGGGCTGCGGTTTCGCAATTCCCATTGACAGGGTGCGAGAAAGGTTAAGGGAGTGGGAATTATGAATTGGGAAGTGGGGAAGTGGGGAAGTGGGGTGTGGGGAGGTGGGGAAGCGGGGTGTGGGGTGTAGGGTGTAGGGTGTAGGGTGTGGGGTGTGGGGTGTGGGGTGTGGGGTGTGGGGTGTGGGAAGTATAAATAAAAATAATCTCCTGTCTCCTGTCTCGGAGTCTCCTGTCTCGGAGTCTCCTGTCTCCTGATAACTGCTATGCTAGTCTAGGCAGAAAACCAGTCGATCGAGATCACCGTGGCTAACCAAGAAGCAACTTCCCCCGCTATTCGTACCCCCTTATATGACCTAATTGCCCAACAAACCAGCAAATTTACCCCTTTTGCGGGTTGGGAGATGCCGATACAGTTTAGCGGCCTAAAAATCGAACATAATGCTGTCCGCAATGGTGTCGGGATGTTTGACATTTCCCACATGGGCAAATTTATCTTAACTGGAGATAATCTGGTTCAATCTCTCCAAACCCTAGTTCCCTCTAATTTAGCCCGTTTAAGGGCAGGAAAAGCACAATATAGCGTTTTACTTAACCCGGACGGTGGCATAATCGATGATATTATCTTTTACTACCAAAGCGAAAGCCAAGGCGTATTAATTGTTAATGCCTCAACCACCGATAAAGATCGAGAATGGATTTTAGGCAATTTAGAGGGTTCGGGGGTCAAATTAAAGGATTTATCGCGAGAAAGGGTCTTAATTGCCCTGCAAGGACCCAAGGCGGCCACAATTTTACAGCCCTTGGTCGGGGAAAAATTAAGCGATTTTGGCCTATTTAATCACTGGGAAAGCCAGCTTTTCGGGGAAAAAGTTTTTATCGCTAGGACCGGTTACACGGGAGAAGATGGTTTTGAAATTATGGCCGCTCCTGAAATCGGGCAGCAACTTTGGACAGAATTCTTAAATTTAGGGGTGACTCCCTGCGGTTTAGGGGCGCGGGATACCCTGCGTTTAGAGGCAGCTTTAGCCCTTTATGGACAGGATATCGACGATAGCACGAGTCCCCTAGAGGCAGGCTTAAATTGGTTGGTTCATCTGCCAGAAAAAGGCGATTTTATCGGTCGCAATGTCCTTGAAGACCAAAAACTTAATGGTGTGAATCGGCGCTTGGTGGGATTGCAGATGTCCGGCAAACATATCGCCCGTCACGATTATCCGGTAGTATTCGCTGGGGAAGTGGTGGGTAAAGTCACCAGTGGCACTTTATCACCAACTTTAAACACAGCGATCGCTTTAGCCTATCTTCCCACACCTTTCGCCTCGATCGGACAGGCGATCGAAGTAGAAATCCGCGGCACTACCTACCCCGCTACCGTCGTTAAAAAACCCTTTTATAAAAGTAAAAAGTAGTGGTTTGTTTCAGCTAATTTGGTGTATTAGAAAAATGCTATAAATTCTATAATCTAAGACTTTAAGCCGAAATCTATTGCCCTATTTTAGCTGAAACAGTCCAGTAGGGTGCGTTAGCGCAGCGTAACGCACCAACCTAAAGCACCGAGAAAAAAGGAGCAATAATTTGGTGGGTTACGGCGAACACAAAATCAATACTAAACTGTAGCAGTTACCGTCGCCTAACCCACCCTACAGCTGAATCCTGAAAATGCAATCCGTAGACTTTACCACCCTCAGCGCCACTTGTGCCGAAATTGCCGCCACTTGGCTGCCCGCAAGACTAGAACAAGTGTATCAAATTGATCGCCAAACGATCGCCCTCCATTTACGAACCTTCGATCGCAAGGGATGGTTAATTATTTCTTGGCATCCCCAAGGGGCGCGGCTGCATATTGGTGATCCACCGCCAAAAGTCCCAGATACCTTCACTTTCAGCGATCAATTGCGTCATCAACTCAATGGTTTTGCCCTGACAAAATTAGCATTTGTTGCCCCGTGGGAAAGAGTCATCGATCTACAATTTGCCCAACGTCCCGATGATCCGGCCCTGGGGCATTTGTATATAGAAATTATGGGCAAATATAGCAATGTTATTTTAACTGCGGCTGACAATCAAATTGTCACCGTTGCCCATCAAGTCAATGCCACCCAGTCTAGTGTTCGCACCGTACAAACGGGACAAATCTATCAACTACCCCCCGTTTTATTGGCAACAAATCCCAGTTTAGAAGAATCCTTGAGCAGTTGGCAAGCCAGAGTTAGTTTAATCCCTAAAACTATCGAAAAACAGTTAGTTAGTACCTATCGTGGTGTTAGTCCGGTCATCGCTCGATCGCTGTTGCAAAAAGCCAAAATTAACCCGAAATTAAACACGGATCAGTTAGATACTAATGATTGGGAAAAGCTCTTTTCGGCCTGGCAAGAATGGTTAAAAATGCTCGAAAATAAAACCTTTCAACCGGGATGGACAAGCGAAGGTTATACAGTTATCGGTGGGGAGATGCTGGCGGCGGCTAAAAATGTCCAAGAATTATTAAACCGTTATTATAGCGACCAAATTAATCAAGAAAGTTTTCGACAACTACAGCAAAAATTAAGCCAAAAAATCACCTCTTTACTGACTAAACTGCAAACCAAAGCCGCAGGATTTCAAAGAAGACTAGCAGAATCTGCTCATGCTGATCGCTATAAAGAGCAAGGGGATTTATTAATGGCAAATCTGCAGCAAATACAGCAGGGAATGACTAGCATTAGTTTGGCGGATTTCCAGACAGGAACACCTGTAATTATTCCTCTCGATCCCGAAAGAAATCCCGTGCAGAATGCCCAATATTTTTATAAACAACATCAGAAATTAAAAAGGGCGCGGTTAGCGGTGGAACCTTTATTAGAGGAAGTGGTCAGTGAAATTAATTATCTCGAACAAGTGCGATCGAGTTTAAGTCAACTAGAAAATTATAGCAGCAGCGAAGATTTACAGGCATTAGACGAGATACAAGAAGAATTAATCCAACAAAAGTATCTAGAAAGCAATTACCAGCGTAATCGGACGAATAACAAAGAATCTGAACCCATGCGCTTTATTACTCCCTCTGGAGTAGAATTATGGATTGGCAGAAATAACCGTCAAAATGATCGGCTAACTTTTCGTAGCGCCAGCGATTACGATATCTGGTTTCATAGTCAAGAAATCGCTGGTAGTCACGTTTTACTCCGTTTAACCCCCGGTACAGTTCCAGAAGCCGCCGATCTGCAATTTGCCGCCGATTACGCCGCTTATTATAGCCGCGCTCGCCATAGTGAACAGGTTCCCGTCGTCTATACCCGTCCCAAATACGTCTATAAACCCAAGGGCGCCAAGCCCGGTATGGTGGTTTACAAACAGGAAACGGTAATCTGGGGCTGTCCTCAGAGGGTTGAAGATTACCGCAAAAAATAATTTTCTACCAAATTGTTTACTTTTTTTTACACAAAATGGGTATTGTCTGTTACAATTGTTACTAGAGAGACAAATGCAGTTCAGGCGCTTGGGAACGCAAGAACTATATTTCCTCGGATTACAACAACAAACAACAGCAAACCAGTGGTAGCAGCCGATAGTCTCGGGAAAGACACAAAAAACCGACTATTCAGGTGATATTAAAGCGACCACTGGTATTTTATCCTCACCTAACCGCTTCTGTCACTTTCCTCAACTTTCTTTTGGGTTTCCGAGACTTATTGCCCAGTTGACTGAGTTTGATTGTTGAGAATATTTGCTCTATCTTTGGGATGAAAGAGGGATAGTTGGCATCCAGCTTTTTTTGACATACCCCACGCCGTTTACGACGTGGATTCTTCTAGCATCACTGCTGTGAATTTCTGGCTCAACGAGTCCACTTGAATTAGATTCCTGGCGAAATCCAACCCAGAGGTGGTTCTCTCCCCAGACTTTCGCGACCTTACAGAAGCCTGTTTTCGGGGGCCCCTACGATACAGTTCAAAACCTCTAAAATCATTGGTTTCTTTGGTACTTGGTGCTGAGAATTTTTACCTATAGGAGCATTCCCCTAGAGAACCCCATAACTCTAGTTTTCAAGGTGCGTTCATCGGTTGATGACTGGGTTTTTTAAGCGGTTGCTTACCCGGCCCCCTATTCTTAATATCATACATCCTATAAAGTCGCCCTCAAAGGGCGAGGCTTTAAACCCAATTTTTCGGTAAAGAAATTTAAACTTCACGCACAGTTAAGCCTCTTCGGCCTAAATAAACGACTAGAAACAGTTTTTTTCGGGAGGCCCAGTTTATGGATAGCCCATTAGGGACGATGAACTTTCAACAGACAGAGCTATACAAAAGAATTCAGGCATTTGCCTTGGATCGGCCAGATAGTCAATTATCTTTCAGCCAACGATTAGCAAAAGATAACGGCTGGTCCTTAGGCTATACTCAGAGAGCGATCGAGGAATACAAAAAGTTTATATTTCTAGCCGTTGCAGCAGGACATCCGGTCACGCCATCCGACCAAATCGATCAAGTTTGGCATTTACATCTGACCTATACGCGATTGTACTGGCAAGAGTTCTGTCCCAAAATTTTGCAAACCACATTACATCACGAGCCGACTCGTGGGGGTTCATCCGAGCAATTAAAATTTGGCAGTTGGTATAGCAAGACGCTAGAAAGTTACGAACAGTTTTTTGGACATATTCCGCCAATAGATATTTGGCCTAAACCCAAAGACCGATTCGGGCGAGATTTGCATTTTATCCGGATCAACACTCAACAAAGCTGGGTTTTGTCAAAACCTAATTTCACAGTCTCCTTCAAACCACAACTGCGAAAAATAGGCATCTTTACCTTTTTAGTCTTCCTTTCACTGATGATAACTAGCTGTCAGATAATCTCCCAAATTCCTAACCCAATGAATTTTACAGGTCCGGAATTTTTAACCTTCTATATTTCCCTAGTAGTGATGGGAATCGCTTTGGCAGCCTGGCTACGTTTTTCACTGTGCCTAGTTAGCGCTAATACAAAGCAGCAACCTGATTTAAATACTTACGAGATAGCTTTCTTGGCGGGGGGCAATGATCGCCTGATTATGGCCGCAATCGCCAGTTTGGTAAAACAAGGCTATGTGGAGGTATTAAAGGAAAAATCACCATTTGGAAGAACACAAAGCAAACTGGTGGTGACAGGAAAGATCGATGCTATTGCCGATCCTGTAGAAAAGGCGGTCGCCCAAGATATTTTGGCCACTGATGGGGCAATTGAACAGGTTTTCCAGAAGTCTAAAGTAATGAAAGATAGCATTCGTTCCCGCCTAGAACAGCTTGGTTTGTTTCTGAGCGATGCCCAAGCATTCAAAGCCCAAATTTATCCATCATTGATTGTGGTTATTCTTCTAGGAATAGGCTTGTGCAAAATGGCTGTGGGAATTTCTCGCGATAAGCCAGTTGGTTTACTTCTCATCTGTATATTTGGGCTTCTAGTTTTGGGAGCAAGGTTTTTTGTCAAACCACAGTGCAAGCGCAGCCGTTATGGAGAGATCATTTTTAATGATTTAACAAATCGCTTACAACCTTTAAAAACAGCCAATAGCAGCGATTCTGAACTTGTGCTTGCGGTGGCGTTGTTTGGAGCAACAGTTCTGATGGCGGATATGGCTTTAGCAGACTTGTATCAAATGCTGACTCCCATAGCCGCTGCTAGTAGCGGCAGTGGTAGCGGCAGTGGTGGCGGCAGTGATGGCGGCAGTGATGGCGGCAGTGGCGGCAGTGATGGCGGCAGTGGCGGCGGCAGTGGCGGTTGTGGTGGTTGTGGTGGTTGTGGTGGTTGTGGTGGTTGATTGAGTTCAAGGCTATTAACAGCCGCTCGCTCGAAGCGTGATGCCGAACCGCGAACTCCGTTAAATTTGTCTGTTTTTAGCGGAAGTTCCCCCATACAGATTCTGCCACAGCAGAGGTTGTCGCTTTTTGTCAAAGGGAAACTTCCGTTGAACATTCCCGCCACGGTAGCTCTGTTAATTTCTGCCTTAATCTCCTCTCTGGTTTGATTGCTTACTGCCACCAGCCGAAAAAACCCTCCTGGAACAGGGAATTTTATCGCCTCTACTTAGGGTTTGCTGGAATAAATCTAAAAACATTGTTGGATAAGGTTTTTAGACTTTTTTCCCCTCAAAAAGTGCTGACCATTGGAGTGATCGCGGGTAAAATTCAGGGACTTTTTCCCTGAATTTTAGGTAACTGACTACCTCAAAATCGGGAAAACCCTACACCCCACACCCCACACCCCACACCCTGCCCCCACCAACAAACTTTTTCAGCAGACCCTAAGTAGCCATTTTTCAGGAGAAAAGCGCTCAGGGCAGCGGGAAAGTCTGGATATTTGCCGAGCGCTATACTTTGGCCGTGGATATCGAGACCCCAATCGGAGTTTTTATCGTAATTAGCGAGGAGAAATTGCCAAGCTTCTTCGTATTCTCCCAGGAGAATTTTCTGTGCCACATAACCGGCCAAAATGCCATTAACTTCGGCTTTTTCTTTTTTAGCTAACTGAAAAGCTTTCAACATTGCTGCTAAAGTTTTTCTTAATTCTTGGGGATATTTTCTGGTGACATCCGCTAATTTACCCTGTTGAAAAGTATAAATTCTCGAGGGAGGAAAAGAGGCGGCGTAGGAACTAAAAGCATACAAAAAAGCATTATCAACGGTGACAAATTCATAATTATTATCTCCATCTAAATCTTCAAAGGAACCACCACTACCATCTAAAAAACCCGTTTCTTCTCTAATAAATTTATCTTTTTGCCAAGTATAAATTACCAAAGATGTGCAGCAATGAGCGCCGCCGCTATAGGTGGAGACGATAATCTCATCGATGCCATTATTATCTAAATCTATTAATTCGACATAGCCAGAGCCAAAGGCACTATACTCGCTATTTTGCTGATAAAGTTGCTCGTTATAAAAGATTTGATAAGAAACATTATTAATATCAGAATTGTCATCAACTCTCTCGTTTAGGTCGATGGGTTGATAGCTAACTTGTACCTTAATTTTCCCCGATCTAACCACTTGATTTGTTAGGGGTTGACCGGCATCAAAATCGAGTTTAGTCACGGCTAAACTCGCGGCTGCATTGCCAAAAAATTGAGATAATAAGCAGCAAATAAAGCAAGTTTTGCTAATATTCATCGGCTAAGTAGCTGGTTATAATTAAATTAAAAATGGATTTTAGGTTCGATCCCCCCTGCCCCCCTTGATAAGGGGGGTGCCGATAGGCGGGGGGATCCGCCCTTAATCCCTAGGGTCGTTTCATTCTCTCAAATGTCATTCTCTCAAATCTTTATCTGGCAACGTTTTTAGTCGATTTCTCGGAATAAATATCTGAAAATTTCTAAAAACGTCGTGCTTTGCTTACCGCATAAGCGATTAAAGGTAGCAAAAAAAGAATTAGATTCAGAGAATGAATCAGCCCTACCCTACCCCCTAGTAGGGTTGATTCATGAATCAACCCTACCATGAATCAACCCTACCTTAATCCCCCCTTAATAAGGGGGGCATCTGATAATTTTTAACGCCTACCTACTTAATTCCCAGAGAGAGATTAATATCAGTGTATCTTACTTATTCTTCCCGACAATCAGCCGTTAACTTTTCGAGAAAAACTATCTAGGGTTTGCGGCAAAAAGCTTTTCGGTGGGGGCAGGGTGTGGGGTGTGGGGTGTGGGGTTTTACCGATTTTGAGGTAGTCAGTTACCTAATTTTCAGGGAAAAAGTCCCAGAATTTTACTCCCGATCCCCGCAATGGCTGGCACTTTTTGAGGGAAAAAAAGTCTAAAAGTCTTATCCAACAAGGTTTTCAGATTTATTCAGCCAACCCCTATCTATTCCAAAGTTTTAACGCTCAAAACTTGGGGGGGTGTGGCATCGGGGGGATAGAGAAAATCGAGATTAATGTCGCGTCTGGCTCCGGGGGGAAGTTCCACCTGTACTAAAGCTTCTCCCTGTTGTCCTTCCCGTTGAACGAGATGGAAAAAACGTTCCTCGGTGCGTCCCAGGGCGTTACGATAGGTAACGCGCACTGCACCCCGGAAAAATACCGGTCCCTGGACGGGTTCAACAAATAGCAAGCGATCGAGATAATTGTCTTCTTTAATTGGGGTTTGAATACTCAAAGCCACCACCTGGGTTTTGCTGCTATTGTTATATAGAGGTAAAGTCAGATAGTAGTGAACACCGTAGTTACCGTGAGCTTTGAAAGCCGTATCGGGATAACGCACTAACATGGGAGCGCTTTGAATTTGTCTGGTTCCGAAAGTAGCTGCTGTCACCGTACTTAAAGGATAGGCAAAAGCTTGACCGGGTTGAGGAATGGTGAGATTAATTCCCCCTTTGGGATCGACAATGCGGGTTGCCCATTCCGAACCGACAGAAATTCCGGCCACGCGACCATAAAAATTTCTTCTTCCAGGGAACCATTGATCGGGGGGAGTGGGGGGAAAATCGCGAGGAGCGGCTAAATCACCTCTAACTAATAGGGTACGCCATTCCTCTAGGGTAGGGGGACGAAAGGTTTCTATTTCCCGATCTTCGATTTTGACTTTTTGGGGAACTTCGTAGAGGGCTAAATTGGCCATATAGACCGGTCCATCGCTGTAGAGACGTAGGAGGGTCGAGCGGGCGCTACTTCTGGGGATAACCAGATCGAATAGCATCCGACTTTGGCCTGGGGGAATGACGATCTGGGCGGGAAATTGGGTATCATGGCGACGACGCATGATATCGCTGGCTAAACGGGAACCGGGACCGGAAAAAACCCGGCCATTGGGATCTTCCACCAGAGAGGGTAAATCGACAAAAGGGGCATCGGCGGAGGTGACGTAACTGACTCCTTGCAGGATGCGGATAACGAGGTTTCTGGAGGTGGGATTAGTAACGATCAGGCCCTGGTGTAGGTCGCGATTGGGATCGGTTTGACGGGCGATGTGGTGGGTGAAAACGTCAAAACGTCCTTGTAGGGGATGATTGAGATGGGCTATGGGATAACGTTTTCCTTTACCGGGGAAAGTGGAGAGGAGAATTCCCTCTTTTTCTACCACTTCGGGACTATTGCTATTAAAAACTAGAACGTCATTCAGTTGACCGGGCAACTGACGCACTTCCTGATATTGGGTGATTAATTTCCTCTCTATCTGGGGCAAGACCGAGGCGGACTGAGCTAAAAGAATAGTGGGTAAGAAAGAAAGCATAGAGATTCTATATTTATAGGATCTAATTAAGGGTGAGTCGATGGAGATATGAAGTTATACAACAATATAGGCGAGGGTGTCCGGGCGATCGATAAAGAATCTTAATATATTTTTCAGGCCTGATCAAGTCATGTCAGGGGTGATGTGAGCTAGGGGCGGTTTTATGGGTTAGCAAGGGAGAATACCCCTTGCTATTGCCGATTTTAACCGTTACGTTGACAGTGACGGGAGCTGCTCACCCTAGCTTTAAATTTCGCCGCGAATTTCTTCGACTATGCCATCTCTAAGGACGAGTTCCACATTCATTTTGGCCACTAAGTTATCGCCTTTTTCAACCCGGAAAAAGCTTTCTAGTTGTGCTTGGGCGACTTCTTGATTGAGTTCCAAGAGTTGTACCTGTTGCAATTGTTGCAGATACTGGTTTTTTTGTTCGAGAAACTCACTTTTCTGTTGATTGACTTGGATTTGAATATTGTCAATCTGTTGGGCAGCCGCGGGGGGTAAGGGGATCAGACTCTGACGCTGAATTTCTGCGATCGCTCTTTGGCCTTGGGTTTCTAATTGTTGAATTTGTGCGTCAATTTGAGCCATTTGTGCTTGTAATTGCTGTTGTGCTTCTTCTTTCCAGCGCGGAGTCACGATGACTTTAATTGTCACCGGGCGCTTCAGTAATAAACTGGTTTGTGCGTCATCCATGATTTGCTTATCCTAAAAAGGTCTTTTTGTCAAGGGGTTAGGGAATATTTGCCGGAAATATTTACTTGGCAAACATCTCGTTAATCATATCGCGATAGCGTTGCGTTACTACCGGTCGTTTAATCTTTAAAGTTTGGGTCATCATGCCGTTTTCTTGGGAAAAAGGCTCTAAAATTAACTCAAAGGTTTTAATCTGGTCATCGGCACGATAACTGGGCCGATTTCTTACCTCGCGCTTTAATTCTTGTTGGTAGAGAGCTAAGACTTTTTTGCTGTAGAGATCGCTAGAAAGAATCGTTGAGCGATCGCTGTGAAGATCGGGTAAATTTAA
The DNA here is from genome assembly GCF_030065455.1 of Microcystis sp. M53602_WE12. NCBI lineage: Bacteria > Bacillati > Cyanobacteriota > Cyanophyceae > Chroococcales > Microcystaceae > Microcystis > Microcystis sp. M53602_WE12. The sequence goes on from NZ_JASJFB010000120.1 coordinate 22,135, forward strand.
GGATATTTTCTGTTCTTGCGCCCAATTGGCCAGTATATCAAGATTAGGCACGATCAAAGCCCCCAAAGCTTTTTGATCCTGTCCCACTAGCATAATTTGGGAGATAAAGGGACTGCGTAAACAAGCATCTTCAATCGGTTGCGGTTCGATATTTTCACCATTGCTCAAAACAATTGTATCTTTGGCCCGTCCGGTTAAGACTAAATCCCCGGCAGCGGTTAACCAACCAATATCACCGCTATCAAACCAACCATCGGGAGAAATCGCTTTTTCGGTTGCTTCGGGTTTTTTATAGTATCCCTGCATCACCTGCGGACCACGAATCAAAACTAAACCGTGTTTTTCTGTCGGTAAGACTTCTTTGCTGTGTAAATCGACAATACAGATTTCTGTCTGAAAGACGGGACGACCGGCAGACCCGCGCAGGTTATGATCGATACGACGGACGGTAGCCACAGGAGAAGTTTCTGTCAGTCCATAACCAACTAAAATCGGGATTCCCGCAATCTCATAGAAAGTATCTAGATGTCTGGCTAAGGAACCACCGCCACTTACCAAGATTTTAACTTTATTTCCCACTGCTTGGCGAATTTTGCCATAAACTAGCTTATCACCGATGGCATGGAGGGGATAGAGTAAGAGGGATTGAATTCTTGCTTTCAGTCTTTCGATCCCGGAAGCGTGAAGATGATCTAGACTGAGATTATCAGCGATACGTTTAGCAATAACGTACTTTTCCGACTTTTCTAGCAAAAATCTCACTAATTTCTGTTTTGTGGCCGATTGTTCGCTAAATTGTTTTTGGATACCCTCGTAAAGAGATTCCCAAAGACGGGGAACTCCCACCATTAATTGCGGACTAAATTGCTTTAAATCGGACTTAAAAGTGCGAATACTGGTATAAATCTGGGTGCAACCCTGAGCTAGACTGAAATACTCACAACTGCGCTCGTAGGAATGCCATGAAGGTAGTATACTTAAAACTCGATCGCCAGGATCCGGTTGAAAGATAGCATTTAAGTTGCGTACCTGATGCAGCAGATTACCGTGACTTAGCATCACCCCTTTTGGTTGTCCCGTCGTTCCCGATGTGTAGATGAGGGTAGCCAGATCATTTTCGCTCTTGGTGATGGGTTTAAGGGTGTTCTCAGCCCCGATCGCCATTAGTTGCTTGAAATTTAAGGTCTGCACGGAAATCGCCCCAGTAGCGGGGTCTTCGTCGGTGAGCAGCACGATTAATTTTAGGGGCAATTCAGGGATTTTCGCCAGCAATTTCCCTAAAGTTTTGTTATTTTCGACAATCAGCGTCTGACTGTCACTATCGGCCAAAATATAGGCTAATTCCTCTGCATCTGCTTGAGCAGATCGTACCGCGTTGGCTGCCCCGGCTGCCATGGAACCTTGGTCGGCAATAAACCACCGGGGACTATTATCGGCAAATAAAGCGACATTTTCGGTTTCTGTGACTCCTAATGCTTGTAAAGCGGCGGCAAATTGCTGAATTTGTTGATAAAGTTCCCGATAGGTGATAATTACTTCCGGTTTACTGTGGGGATCGTGCAGGGCGATAATATTGGGGAAACGCTGGGCAACTATTGACCAAACTTCGGGTAAAGATTGAATATTTGAATAGTCAATTAGGGTTGTCATAACAGTAGTTATAGAGAGTTACAAGGGTAATAGCATATAGATTAACCATTCTAGGCTCTTTTTGCTGGTTCTCCTAGACAGTATTTGAACAGGTATCTAGTCCTGCAAAGTTAATTTCCTAGTCGAGACTGGGAGAGGGGAGACTTTTCGGTTATCGGTGAACAGTGAACAGTAATCAGGGAATGTTACTGTTACTTAATACTGCTTACTGATTACGGAAAAGGCTGACAGCTTAGATGTATAATTAATTTTGCCTAGGTACTTAAATATAGTTGTAACTAGCAGAAAAAACGATGATTGCTTTATCTAACTATAATAATCTCACTCCAGAAGAATATCTTCAGTTTGAAGAAACCAGTCTCATTAAACATGAATATATCGATGGACAAGTTTACGCCATGGCAGGGACGACGGATACTCATAATATTGTTTCGGGGAATATATACACAATTATTCGTAATCATTTGCGGGGTTCCGATTGTCGGGTTTATTTTGCCGATGTGAAAGTCAGATTAGAGAAGCGCAATCACTTTTATTATCCTGATATTATTGTCACCTGCGATGACAGAGATAGAGAAACCGCTACCTACAAAAGTTTTCCTAAACTGATTATCGAAGTTCTCTCCGATTCTACAGAAGCTTTTGACAGGGGGGATAAATTTAATGATTATCAAACTCTAGAAAGTTTAGAGGAATATGTCTTAGTCAATAGTAAACACCAACGAGTGGAAACTTTTCGACGGGGTGAACAGGGTTTATGGATTCTGCAAACCTATCAGCAAGAAAGTTTTAGTTTGCAGAGTATTAATCTGACGGCATCTTTTCGGGATTTATACGAGGATGTCACCCTAGAAACGGTTAATGATACTCCCGAAAGTCCTTAAGAAAATCTCCTTCAACGATTAAACCCATGATTGCTCTATCTAACTATAATAATCTCACTCCAGAAGAATATCTTCAGTTTGAAGAAAAAAGTCCCATTAAACATGAATATATCGATGGGCAAATTTACGCCATGGCAGGGACGACGGATACTCATAATATTATCGGACTCAATTTCACTTTTATCATTCGTAATCATTTGCGGGGTTCCAATTGTCGGGTTTATTTTGCCGATGTGAAAGTCAGATTAGAGAAACGCAATCACTTTTATTATCCTGATATTATTGTCACCTGCGATGACAGAGATAGAGAAACCGCTACCTATAAAAGTTTCCCTAAATTGATTATCGAAGTTCTCTCCGATTCTACAGAAGCTTTTGACAGGGGGGATAAATTTAATGATTATCAAACTCTAGAAAGTTTAGAGGAATATGTCTTAGTGAATAGTAAACGCCAACGAGTGGAAACTTTTCGACGGGGTGAACAGGGTTTATGGATTCTGCAAACCTATCAGCAAGAAAGTTTTAGTTTACAGAGTATTAATCTGACGGCATCTTTTCGGGATTTATACGAGGATGTTACCCTATAGGGAATGAAAAATAATTAAGGTACAACCTCAAAAGGTTGATTTCCATACCGTCGGTAAATATAGAAATCGCTATCGAGAGTGAATATTTGTTTTTGATTAAGAACTTCAGCCATGGCTACTAAAGAAGCATCTGCTAAATCCATAGGAACATCTTGATATTGTATCATTAAGGTTTCCATTCTTGTTAGTTCATCTGAATTATGATGGTGTATTACCAGTATTTCATCTACCACATAACCCCATAATTCTTGTTGTGCGAACCAACCACCATATCGACGCAATAAATACATTGCTTCGGTAAAACAAGCGCAAGTCGTGACAAGGGGGGCCGATAGCGAAGATAAAATGTCAACACAACGCTGATGATTTTTATCAGCTTCATTAATTAAGGCAATAAGTGGAGAAGCGTCGCAAAGAGTCATTGATGTAATGCTGATTAGTCTTGAACATCTAAAATATTTGTAAAAACTTCTTCTACTCGCTCAGATAAATCTGATGGCTGAAAATAAACTCGTCCAACTCTTCCTTTTAATTTTTGGTCTAGGGTTTCTGGAGTGGAAGAATTGGAAGATTGATTAGGTAGAATGGTCAATCTCACTCGCTGACCTGCTAATTTAGCACTATGCTGTAAAATTTCTTCCCAAGTCCCCTCTAAAGTGTTTTGTTCCATAGATATTGATTTGAATTTCGTTCTTTCCTCAGTGTAACAAGCAAAAGATAAAAAAACAAATTTCTAGAATTTTTTTGTCTTATTGTTTTCTACCGGGGGGAATAAAACGGATTTCAATTCTGCGTCTGCTTGCATCTGCGTCACGATTAACCGCGGCTAATTTACCCGATGGGAGGTATAACTGTCCTGCGGAAAAAGCTCGAAATTTGACGTTTTTGAGTTTACCTGTGCTTTCGATTTCTTGCACTACTGCTAAAGCGCGCATTAATCCTAAATCAGTGTTAGAACCGGGTACTAGCATTTTAACAGATTGTTTTCTGCTGGCAACCGATTCGATATTTTTATCGAGATTACTTGTCTTTTGTATTCCCTGTCCATCGGTGTGTCCAATTACTTGAATAAAGTCGATTTCTCTGTCTTTGGTAATGGTTTCGATAGCGGGAATAATGCGCTGACGAATATAGGTTTTTAAAGCGGGGTTTAATTCAGCACTTCCCGACTGAAATTTGAATTTTCCTGATTTTTCATCGATAACTATGGGGGTTGCTGTTTGCAGTTTTCGGTTAGCTTCCTCCAGTTTGCTGATGAGATTATAGGACTGAAAAAGTGCCAAGAGGAGAAATAAACTCAGAATCATGAAAGCATTGGACATTAAATCGGTAAATGCGGGATAAACATCCACCGATTTATCTTCATCTCGGTAGTAGGTACGTCTAGACATAGTTACTTATATGTTGGTGAAGTTATTCAAATAGGGTGTTAATGTCATCCAGAACATCTTTTTGAGGAGGATTAGGGATTGTCTCACAAAGTTTTTCTATCTTATCCTTTAAGTTAGAAAATTCAGACTGAACATCTTTTTGAGGAGGATTAGGGATTGTCTCAAAAAGTTTTTTAAGTTCTTCCAACTTCTTATTTAACTTATAAATGTCATCCTGAACATCTTTTTGAGGAGGATTAGGGATTGTCTCAAAAAGTTCTTTAAGTTCTTTCATCTTATCCTTTAAGTTAGAAAATTCAGAACTCATTTCGCCAATTTTCTCCAGTTCTGCTAAACATTTTTGAATTTCTCCATAGATGTGTTCAATCATTTTCTGATTCGATTTATTTTCCTTAGCGATAACTTTCTCTAACTTATCTCGCAAAGATTCTAAGTTAGCAGTTAATTGACTGGTGTTGGTGTTCACTGCGTTAATTACTTGAGAAAAATCTGATTTAAGGCTGCCAAATTGATTGGCTGTTTTCTCAATAGATTGGGAAACTGCTTTTAATTGTTCTGAGTTCTTAGTTAATTTATCATCAACTACCATCCCTAAGTTATTGCTTAAAAGGTTTAAATCAGACTGTAAGCTTTCCTTGACTTGAGTAAGTTGCTCTGTCACTGTACCAATTAACTGAGACAAGTTAGCATTAGTCACCTCTGGATTATTACTAGAGCGCTCAATGCCATGGGAAGCAGTGAGGATTTTATCGGAGGTTTGGGATAGTCTTTGCTCAAGACGATTGATAAGTTGATTGCCTAATTGTTTCGACTCGGAGTTAAAACTGTCTTGATAGGTTTTCACGGTTTCGATTAATTTTACTAATTCTCCTTGAATGTTGGATAACTTTTCTTGTTCGGTGACTGAGCGTTGCTGATTTTGTTCTAGGATTTTCTCAGAGACTTGAGTAACTTGCTCTGTCACTGTATCAATTAACCGAGACAAGTTAGCATTAGTCACATCGAGATTATTACTAGAGCGCTCAATCCCATGGGAAGCAGTGAGAATTTTATCGGAGGTTTGGGAGAGTCTTTCATCGAGACGATTGATAAATTGGTTTCCTAATTGTTTCGACTCGGAGTTAAAACTGTCTTGATAGGTTTTCACAGTTTCGATTAATTTTACTAATTCTCCCTGGATGTTAGATAACTTTTCTTGTTCGGTGACTGAGCGTTGCTGATTTTGTTCTAGGATTGTCTCAGATTTTTGATTCAAGTCAGTAATTTTTATTCCTAACTCAACCATAGTTGTCATTGAACGCTGGAAGTCTTGAGTTAAAGAAGCTAGAGATTGAGTTGATTGGTTTAAATCTGTAGTAGAATTGGCAAACTGTTGATGAGCAGTCATTAAATCTGCGGTTGCTTGCACTAACTTATCAGCAAATTGACTACTTTCGATTTTTTCGGAAGCTTCCAGAAAACCTAGCGCACTATTTTGTAATTTTTGAGAAGATTCTTGGATATTTAAATACACTTGTTCTGCTAAATCGTTAGCTCTTTTATTACTGCTGATAATCTCCCCGATATTCTGCTCTAGTATTGCAGTGGATTGAGAGAATCTCCCTTGGGTTTCTGCTAAACTAGCGGTAAACCTTTCGATATTACCAGAGAAGTTACTTTTTTCAATTAACTCTGACGCTTGTTTAAAAAGCAGTACACTATTTTTTAGTTCCTGAGAGGATTTTGTAAACTCTCGGTTTGCTTGCGTGATAATTGGTACTTGCTCGTTAAGTTCAAAAGCTGAACTCTGAAAAGTCGTCGCACCAGTAGATAAAGTTCCCGCAGTTTCAGTTAATCTTTCACAAACCTGGGTGACTAACTTAGCTGTTTCCTGATTACCATCAGCAATTTCTTTAGCAACTTTTCCTAAAGAAGATTCTAATACTCTCGTCACCTCAGTATGAAAGTTAGTCAGAAATGCTTGCTGTTTATCCACCATGCGATTAACCGCTTTATCCAAGCGACTATTCCCTTCTACAGTCGGCTGCAAGATGTTATCTAAATAGTCTTCTAGGGAACTAATTAGATTTACTTTAGCAAGGTTGGTATTAAAGATTAAGTTAATCACAGTCAGTAAAGAACTACAAGCTAAACCAATTAAGCTAGTGATAAAAGCAATCCCCATACTTCCTAGGGGAGTTTTGAGCTTTTCTCCTAAACTTTGCACATCGACATTATTGATATCGATAAGTGTGCTGATTCCCGTCAGATTGAGAGTAATTCCGAGGAAAGTTCCCAACAAACCAAAAGCGAGGAGGAGATTGGGTAAGACTCTTACAAAATAATCCCATTTCTCGCAGCTAAGAGATTTAGACATGAAAGTAAATTGTTCTTCATGGTATAAACCATCTACCAAAGCTGCGGTATTAACATCATCTAGTTGACTACTGGCTATCTTAAATCTATTCTCTAGATTAGAGATAATTTTAGGTTGAACCCCGCGACTTTCTCCCCGAATTAAGCGCTTGACTTTTACAGTTGACTCTTGGAGATATTTATAAAGAGTAATCCGGATTCCCACAGCTAAGACGGTGGGAAAAATAACCAAGACTAGAGTTAAAACAATCAGATAGGGAGGAAAAAGGTTAAGTAATGCCATGATAGTTATTGGATACCTCGAATTGTGATTGATAGAGAGAGTTGGGGGTGAATGTTTCCTCAGATAGCTGGGGAAACATCATTAAGATTGATTAATTTTATCATTCATCATCAGTGCTAACCTCTGCGGGTAAACTGGGTTGACTACTGTTATTATTTGTTCCCAGTAAAGTTTGTTGCTTTTGCTGTTGTTTGTCGAGTTTTTTCTGTTCAGCAGCACGTTTTTCTAGTTCCATTTTTAGTTGATTAACAAAACGGGTGATAATTCCTTCTTTTGCCTCCTGTCGAGTATTTCCATCTTGTCCAGCTACCTTATTTTTGTAGCGATAATTGGGGTGATGGTCGGGTAAATTTTTGACATTGTTGACAAAATAGCTGACATTCTGGAAATAATCACCCTCGTTAGTAAATAATAGGGGAGGATTAGCCAAAATCTCATTTTTTGCCTGATTAAGCAGTACCTGCAAAGCATTAATCATGTCATTACGAGAGGCAAATTGTTCTAAGGCAAGTCGCCAATTACCGCTAATGTCAATAATGGACTTATTGTTAAATAAATCTCCTTCGATGACTAATTGATAAGTATCATCCTCCTCATCGTATTCCAGTAAACCGAGAGCAATTGCGGGATAGAAAATAAACTCTAATTCCTCAATTAATTTTGCAGGTGGTGGGATAATATCAGCAAAATCTATCCTGTAATCATTGTGTAAAATGCTGATTCTCTTTTGGTCTTGATAGATTTTTTGTAACCCAGATAAATCAGTAATGATTCTTAGGGGAAACCCACCAAACTCGTAGGTAATTAGGATTTCTTCGTCCGTTTGAATTGATTCAAAAGAAGTCCCCAGATTAATATTTAAATCAGATTCAAGAGTCTTCATAAATCTTTGCATGGTGGGTGAATTATCATCCTTAGTCCCAATTAGTAATGCTTTATCTGTATGCAAGCGATAGTAAGCATCATTAACATTTATCGGTAACATTAAATCAGCTTCTCGCAGAATTTGCGCCAAGCGTTCAGGAAAATCATGGGGTTTATATTGACCCATAAATCGCTTAATTACTGCATCAATTTTATTAGTGCTTACTGATTGAAACTGTTTCTCGATTGTTGCTGTTAGGGTATCTTTGAGAGTTTCATTATCAATAACAAAAGATTGGCTAAATAAACTGAATAGTGAAGCATTATAGCCTAAATTATTGGTGACTTTTTGGCTAACGGAAATGTATTGAGTTCGGGAGTTACTGTCAGGGATACAGTTATCAATATTCTCCTCTGGGAAAATACCTTCCCCAGTCATCTCGTCGAGATTTAACTGCATTAACTCCTGTTCGTATTTATCGTATTCTGTGATTAGCTGATATAGGGTTTCTTTCAGTTGTTGTATCTGCAGCATTCGACTGGAAATATGCTTGAGAATCGCTTCAAAAATCTTTCTGGATTCCCCATTGATGCTGAAATTAAAGTTATGCTGAATTAATTTTTGTCCGCTTTGAACGTAGTCTCTTAACTCGGCCTTGATTCTCTCACTATTGGCATTTTTATTGAACATCTTGAAGACAGACTTTTTCCCGTTTATATCTTCGAGAGTTTGTTTGAGATTTCGCCAAATGTTATCAATTTTTTCCGAGGAATGAAACCCTTTATTATCCTGAGATAATTCCTCTAGATTCCCCTTGTAGGTATTAATCTGTACTTGTAAAGCGACCAAAAAAGATAGGCTATTTTCCAAAGAAAATTCTAAGCTATCAGGATTAAGAAGAATCTCCAAAAATTGGTCAATATCTGACTTAAATTTTTCGATTAATTTAGGTTGAGTTTGTTGGGTCAGAGTTAACCAGATTCCGCGACTGCTATCTGTTTCTCCCCCTTGTACTTTGCGAAACTCTTTTTCTAGGGATTGCTTGACGGTTTGGGGTAAATTCTCCAAATCTTGACTATTGGATATTTCTTCCTCTAGGGAATTTTTCCAAGAGGTTAAAGTCTTAGAAAAAGTTTTATTATTCTCTAGGGTTGCTTCTTCCAATCTGGCAGTAAAATAATCCTTATTACTTTGGGTACTCCAATTAGCTAGGAACTTACTTAATAACTCTTGTCCACTGGGACTTTGACCGTATCCCTCTAACCAAAATTTAATTAATTTGAGACTAAAACGATTAAGACCAATCTGCACAATTCGGTCGCGAGTAAAATAAATCCTCGCTAGTCCAAAGGACATATAACCTTGACACATCTGAAAAGGATGATTATCTTTACGAATCATCGGGTCTTTATGGTTATCCCGATTTCTTTTAATGGGGAGAGATAACTCATCGGCAAAATCCAAGAAAATCTTGTAAGCAATGACATTACATAATTTACCTTTGTTATTAATCTGGTAATCTCCCGCAGTGCGATTAGAAACTAAGTAGGCAAAATCAAAAGGAGAACGTTTTTCATCGATGTTGACGAAATTTTGTTTATCATAACAGGCTTGAAAGGAATTACTTTCATTGGTATAATGATCTAACTCTTTCAAAGCTGCATAGGTATTAGCTCTCATAATTGCCCCATCACCATAAAGTTTAGGACTAATTACCAAATAACCAAAGGATGTATATTCGGTGGTTTGTTGTAAAATATGACGCAAAGTGTAGGCCACATCGAGGAAAATACCGCTACCAGTTCCCCCACACAAAGAACCGACAACAAAGACATTTAAACCCTCTTGGACATTAAAACTTTGACCGTTAACTTTACCGCTAAACATAAAGGATTCATGACCAGAAGTTCGTCTTTCCGCTGCTTCAATTGCCTCTTGAATTTTTTGATAGTTATGGAAGAAAGCTAAACGACCGACGGGACGAATACCTCCCGCACCATTTTCAATGGCAGTTATTTGTTTTTTTAGTCTTGGGTCTAACCAGCTTGCAATATGGGAAAAGGGACTTTCAAAAAGGGTTTTGTGTTCAAGTTCATAGGTGAGATTGTTAACATCCTGAGCATTCATATTAATGAATACTCTTTCAGCAGCTGATAAAAGAATTTCTTCTCCGTGATAGCTATTTCCTGTGGGTAAACCCGAACCATTGAAAGCGTTTTTGTCTGTGTCAATATGAACAAAACTGACAACGGGTAGGTTAGATAACTTCCCATACTTATCAATAATAAAGCGACGAATTCTCATTAACACATCTCGACCAGTACCACCTAATCCGATGATAATTGTCCGTTTGATAGCGCGGGTTTGACTGGTGTTAGCCATGGTTTAAATCTCCTGAGTTATTTTTTGCTAATCTGAATTTGTAGGTCGAAATCTTGATGGTTATGGTGATAGGTTAAAGTCAGGTAATTTTTATCTATCTTCACCTCCTGAGTTAGTTGATTACCTCGATAAAAAATCTCTGCTTGTTTAGTGGGTTTTAGATATAACTGATTGCCGCGTCTTTCTAAATAGCAGCGAATTTCTTCCCCATGACAAGGAATGGTATTCTTATGATATTCATCACCACCGATGTTAATTCTTTCGGATGTTTTTAAAATATATTTTTGGGTTTCATTGTCATCATCATTAGATGAGACTTTAATAGTCCAAGCAGTATTTAACCGCAACCAGTGACGAATTCCCAAAATACTCGCTACTATTCCCCCAATTCCCATTAATGTAATTACCAATGCTGGCAACCATAACTGACTCAAGAGATAAGGATTAATCAAACAGGTTTCTTGTCCTCCCGGTGCGGGAGTGCAAAACTCTTGTGCTGTGGGAGCAATATCGACAACTGATAGTTTATATTTATTGCCGTTAGTGGCAGTAATTTCTTGAGTTCTTAGATTAATTGGTAGGGAATTAAGCCAGTTTTGTCTTTCCAAACTTTCGGGAGAATTAGCAAGACGAAAAGGGCTATTTTTTGGGGTTTCTATCCACTGTTGTGAAGTAATCCCCGCGGCAGTAGAAAGGGGTGCATCGGTAATCCAAACTACCGACTGGGGTTTGATAGCTTGATTGGCAGTTAAACGACACTGATTTAAGCGTGCCAGTCGGGGATAAACGTGCCATTCTGCGCGCTGAATATCGGTATTTTTAGCACTTTGGCTAGATTGCCAAGGAATTGACTTTAAAACCGCGTCTATATCTTCCCTTCCGCGAATTAAAATCGGTTCTGTAATCGGTTGAACATTATCAGCAAAGGGGACTAAATAAACGGAATCGTTATTTTTTAAACTATCGCGAATAATTTGACCGAGGCGCGTGCGTCCTTCATCATTAAAGTTAACACTGCCGGTAAGATCGATCGCTAGGATAACATCTCGTCCCTGCCAACGAGCCACCAAATCTAATCCGAGTTTTTGCCAATCGGTAAGCGGTTCCCCGGGGGATACCGTTAAACAGTCAGCACTTTTCATTTAGCCTCGTTCGAGAGTGAAAAATTGAGCTTATCCCTATTCTTCCGCCATTGTACTAAAAAAGTTAATACTTCTTAAAAGTTTTTTTCGCTTTTATTCTCGATTTGCTCTAAGTTATTGTCAATAGTAACCATAGATTAAACTAAATTTTAAAGTTCAGCTGCCCGCGCATTTAAGTGGGTGAGTGGAATTAAATATAAGATGAACGTAGGTTGGGTTGAAGCATGAAACCCAACGCCAGCATGGGTTACGCTACCGCTAACCCATCCTACAAATAATTGTGCCTCCCTACTTAAATTGCCTGTTGAGATAAGGCAAGAGGTAACAGTAAAGGGATTGGGAGAGATTCAGAGGTTAAAATGTGTCTTTTATCCTCTAACCACCTAATCCTAATTCTCGTCTGAGCAATTGAATTGATTTATCCCCAATATAATTATCACTACAGATAATTTCTGGCAGACGAATTAAATCCGATCGCACTTCATTAATCAGATTTTTAATTAAAGTATAACTCGCTTGATCACTGATAATTGTCTGGGAAGTTCGGGCTAAAACTTTTAACTTATCCGTTTCATGAATTTGGGCAGACATAACTAATAAATCATCGCCCCGTAAACTATGAATTAAAATTTCGGCCACCTTAATAATACCGGTGCTAATACTGACAATCCCCAAGCGGCTATCCGTGGGTAATTTTTTGATTAATGCCAATTCCTTGCTGTAATCGTAGATATCGATGGGAATGACTCGTAATTGAAAAGGAGCGGCAATTTCCTCCGCCACACTGATAAAATAGCGACTGGTGACAACAGTGGCAGATTTAGTATTGGCTAAAACTTGGGCTAAATCCTCCATTGCCACTAATTGGACGGGAATTTTGAGGGATTGCTCTAATTCTCTCAACATTAGTTCTCCTGCACCCAAATCGTGACGGGGAATGGTGACAAGAACTTGAGAACTACACTGCGATCGCCAATCAATTTCCGCCAGTAATAACTCGCGAATTTGCTCTAAAGTTAAACCTTGAGCGAGAAAACCAGCCAAACTCTGGCGAATTAGTCGGCCTATTTCTGGATTTTGTTCCAATAGGGGTGAACCCGATAAATTATCGTTTTCATGCCCGCGAGCCTTGACATAAATCCCCGAACCTGCTAGGGATTCCACTAACCCATCGTCTTCCAGTTGCTGATAAATTTTACTTATCGTATTACGGTGTAATCCCGTGATCATAGCTAGTTGACGGGTACTAGGTAAACGATGGCCCGGGGGATACTGACGAGAGGCGATAGCGAAGCGAATTTGGTCAAATAATTGCTTAGAGGCGGGTATTTCACTGTCGGGCTGGATTTGGAACTGCATCGGATCACTTCGCTCACAAACTACTTTCGCTGATGCCCATTCTATCATTAGACCCCCTGCAACAATCGGACATTTTCACCGATCTGAGGGGTTTCAGAGGCAGTATTCAGGAGCTAGAAGCAGCAAAAACCAAGATATTATTTATTTAAACCAGAAAAGCCACTTTTTTGCTTAAAAATAGTTAAAACAATCATTTTAATCCGTCCCCGAAATCGCACTTGTGCGGTAGATAGTCAATAGCTGATTAAGGGGATTGATCCTCGTGGAGAAGTTTTAAGCGATCGCTCAAGGTTTTGGTTAAGCGGACAGTTTCCCGTTTTAGCGAATTTTGTTGATAATCAAGCACATTAATCTCTTGACCGATATTTACTATCGCTTCGCTTCCCCATCCGGGGTAAGGCTGATTATAACTAATGCTTACCGGCAAAATCTTGATATCTGCATCGGGTTTCATGGTCTTAACTTCCAACGCGATCCGCGCTACCCCCGGTTTAAGAGGATGAACCACTCGATCGCGACAGATACCCCCTTCCGGAAAAATCGCCACCATTTCCCCCGCGGCCAAAAGTTCGACGCTATGGACCAGACTACCCATACCGGGGTGATCGGTGTTGACGGGAAAACCCCCCAAACGTCGGATAAACCAACCTTGCACCCCTTTGATCTCGTTAGCGGAAACCATAAAGCGCAAATCGCGTCTACTAACTAAGCGTCCCACCGCGTAGGGTAAAATCAGCGCATCCCAACGGGACCGATGGGTAGGTGCAAGGATGACCCCCCCCGTTAGGGGAATATTTTCTTGGCCTGTCACCGTTATTTTGCCGAAAAAAGCCGGTAAAACCAGATAATTTCCCAGAAAATAACAAAAGCGAATTAAACAGGGATTAATTCGGGAATTGACAGCAGGACTTTTTCTAATGGTGAGGGACTCGTCAACGATAGTGCTTTGAGACATCCGATTGTTAGGAAAGATCGAGACTTTCTGACCACTTCTACTTTAGTCTAGTTGTCTGGGGGGTCGCCATCTTGTCCTGACCAGTTCGGCAATTGTCTTGTGAGATTAATAGACCTCTTGCATAATTAGGGTTTGCGGCAAAAAGTTCTTCCTGGTGGCAGGGTGTGGGGTGTGGGGTGTAGGGTGTAGGGAAGGAAACCTCTTTCATCTGTGGGGGTGAAAATTGTTTCATCGGGACTGACTACTGGCTACTGACTCCTAACCCTAACAACAATTTTTGATTTTTACAAGAGGTCTAAGGGTTAGGATTGGGGTTGTACTCCCGATCCTACCGGTGCGATCGAGTTTAATTGCAAAGAGGGATGATCTTCTTTGACTTGCTGTAAATTCCACTCATTTTTGAATAATAAGACGGGACGGCCCCAGTAATCTTTGACGGTTAAAGTATTAAAGAGTTTACCTGCTTTTTCTAAAGCGGCCCAACCCCCGGCTACCCAACGGGCTAAACTATAGGCTAGGGGTTCGAGGGTAGTTTCGACTCCGTACTCGCTTAAAAGACGGAATTGCACCACTTCAAACTGTAATTGACCGACAGCGGCTAAAATTGGGTCGCGTTTAAATTCATCGATCGAGGATAATATCTGTACGGCCCCTTCTTCCTGTAATTCCGAGACTCCTTTTTGAAACTGTTTGAACTTGGAAGGGTTAGGATTTCTGAGATAGGCGAATAATTCGGGAGAAAAACAGGGAATCCCTTCGTATTCGAGCTTTTTACCCATATAAATCGTATCACCGATCGCAAAGACCCCGGGGTTATTCAATCCGATCACATCTCCGGGATAAGCTTCTTCAATAACTGCGCGATCTTGAGCAAAAAGTTTCTGAGGACGGGATAAACGGATAGTTTTACCAGTTCTAGCGTGGTTTACTACCATATCCTTCTCGAATTTCCCCGTACATACCCGCACAAAGGCTACCCGGTCCCGATGTTTGGGATCCATGTTTGCTTGCAGTTTGAAGACAAAACCGGTGAAATCGGGATAGGTGGGATCAAGGACTCCTAGGGAGGAATTGCGTCCTCTGGGTGGCAATCCATAGTCGAGGAAGGATTCTAGGAATAATTTCACCCCAAAATTGGTCATGGCGCTACCAAAAAAGATCGGGGTCATTTCTCCTGCGTGGACTGCTGGCAAATCCAATTCTGCACCCAATTCCGAGAGTAGTTCTATATCCTCTTTTAACTGGTAATACAGGTCTTTTTCGAGATGATCCTCAATTTTGGGGTCGCCAAGCTCGATCACGGTTTCCTGCGCCTCCTGAGAGCCGTGGGAGCGACGTTCAAACAGGTGTATGGTTCGGGTGGCCCGATCAAAAACTCCCCGAAAGCGATCGCCAATTCCGATCGGCCAATTGACGGGATAGGTTTGTAATCCTAATTCTCGCTCGATTTCGTCCAATAAATCCAGAGGTTCGCGGCCGGGCCGATCCATTTTGTTAACAAAGGTAAAGATGGGTAACTGCCGCAGTTTGCACACTTCAAAGAGTTTTCTCGTTTGGGGTTCCAAACCTTTGGCCGCGTCGATTAACATCACCGCATTATCGGCAGCGGCTAGGGTACGATAGGTATCTTCGCTAAAATCTTGGTGGCCGGGAGTATCGAGGAGATTAATCTGAAAATCACGATAATCGAACTGTAAAACCGTGGAAGTAATCGAAATTCCCCGTTGTTTTTCCATTTCCATCCAGTCGGAGGTGGCCTTGCGTTGGTCGCGTCTTGCTTTGACTGCACCCGCTTGATGGATTGCACCCCCGTATAGTAACAGTTTTTCGGTCAGGGTGGTCTTTCCCGCGTCAGGGTGGGAGATAATGGCAAAATTTCGCCGTTTTTCCAAGACAGCTTCGCCGGTTTCTAGTTCTTTTTCAATTTCGGTCGTCATTCTAATTTTGATCGCTTTCCTATCTTTCTATTCTAGTTTAGCTGGGGAGTTAGATATCTTTATGGCTCTGATTCTAGGTTAAACTCAATCCGGCTCTGTAAAACCATTTCTGCAATTACCGCTCCTCCTTTACCTTGAGCTAAAACCCGCTCAAAACGGTTGATTAATTCGGGAATATTGATCACTTCCTCTACCGATTCTAGATATCTTTCGACAATTGCCCTGATCTTGTATCTTATCTTAGCTTGCTCCGCAACTTTTTCTAAAATTTCCTCGCAAGTCTGCTCGGTTTTAACCACAAAAGTAATGGGATATTTTTGCACTTTATCAATATCTAAAAAATATTTATCAGCAGCTATCGTTTCCGTAACTTGAAAAAATCGACCTAGGGGTTTCATGACAAAATCTATCCCCCCGTCATTGGCATTTGTTCGACCAGTTTTATATAAAAGTAAGTATTCAGAGTTTAAGCGTTCAGGCGACCATCCCCAATATATTTTCTGTTCCCCATAATACTCTTTAAGAATTGCATAACTGACAATCTCAAAAACTCTAGCATCAATGTTTGGTCTGAGTAAACTCCGAATAAATTCAATGGCTTTCTGGGGATCTTGCTGTTGAATATCAATCATCTGTTGACAATAGCTGATAAATTGATTAAATGCTTTTTGTCTTGTTTGCACATAGGCATCAATTATATCTATAATCACTGGCGCAATATTAACTTGATTACCCTCTAGATAAAACTTAATTAGATTCTCATTAATCCAGTATCTATTGGTTTTAACATCTCTAATTATCGGCAGATAAGATAAAGTAGGAAAATACTTTTTAAATTCCTGATTTAATCGATGATTGAGAGCATGATTTTGTAATTTATCGCCAAAAGGAAGCTCCCTTTGCCTGCGAAAAAGTGTCATATACTGAGCGCCTTGATACTCGTCGTATCCATCCTTAAGATGAAACTCATTATTAATATAGTCTTCCACTAAAACATAAATGGCATAATGGTTAGCCAATCCTGCTCGGGATTTAGAACCTCGATTAGCGGCTCTAGTTTTAATGTTCAAATATTGCAATAACTCACTAGCATTTAAAATGCTATTTCCCTGATTGGGAAAGTAATTATCGATAATTTTAATAATTATCTTGGTGAATTCATGCTTGACTATCGACATCGAAAAGACTCTCCTGTACAAAGTTAGATTCTTGTTTATTTTCGCTTTTTCTACTATAGCTTTTTTGAGGTGGTAGTAACTTTTCTTCCTTGTATTCTTGCCATCCGAGAATCCGTCGAAGACCAATTTTTAAATACTCCTCTTGTAATTCTATACTAATAGAAATTCTTCCCAAACGTTTAGCTACAGCTGCAGCTGTAAAAGTTCCTGCAAAGGGATCAAGCACAATTCCACTCTTGTCAGTGCTGGCCAAAATAATTCTTTCTAGCAATGATTCAGGTTTTTGTGAGGGATGATTTTCGTATTCATCCATGCGATATCTTACCCTAGGGAAATACCAGACATTGCCCGGTACTTTCTCTGTATTGTATTGACTGGGAATCGCTTTTCTATAATCAATTAGTTTTCGTTTTGCTCCGGTTTTTGCTTCTATCTTAATATCCTTTGAATTAAAAGTGTAATTATTTTTATCTTTCACACAGTGAAGTATTGGTTCATACATCGAACCAAAATATTTTGTTGCTTGTACTCCTGAACTATCATAATGCCAGATAATGCGACTAAGAATCGTCATTTTTTGTCTTAAGTAAAGATCAAAGTAAGGCATTGCTTGAGTGCTGGCCATAACATATAATGTTCCCTGGGGTTTCAAGATACGAAGACACTGATCAAGAATTTGATTTGCCCAATTTATATAATCATTTTCCGATTCCCATTTGTCGTAAAAATCGGCAAAATGCTTACCTATATTATAGGGAGGATCGAGAAAAATTAGATCTACAGAATTAGAGGCAATCTCACTGGATAAAATCGGCAAAGAATCACCATGAAATATAACTTGTTCATCAGCTTCGTATCGTTTAAACATGATCATTTTTTCAATTTAAAGTAGTTAGATTTTTACTAGGAAATGTGTCAATTTTTAACCTCCTTAGCAATTAGTATAGTTTACAGACTTTCTCATAAAAATGAAGTATAACCTAATTTGGTATTGATGACCGACTTCTGACGACCGACTCCCCACAACAAAAACTTGGATTTTTAAGCCTTTAAATATTTTAAGATGAGTCAGTATCCCGCAGTCTAATAATCGGGACGAATTATTTCTAGTAAATTTCTAGCCACTGCTTCCACTACAGTTATAGGAACAGCGTTTCCGAATTGTTTTTTAGCGATAGCTGACTGTGGATGATAGATAAAATTATCGGGGAATCCTTGTAATTTACGCGCATCTTGGGGAGTAATTTCTCGAAACTTTTTGGGTTTATAGATTTTCTTTAAAAACAATTGTTTGTATTCTTGGGGATGAGTAGCGGTAATTGAAATAGTGGCAATATAATCTTTAGCACCCGTAGCGGTTAGGGTAGGAATAATATCGGCCGTCGGTAAAATAATCCGATAAATGCCGTTAATTCCCGTCATATTTTTCGAGTTAATAAATTCATACTTACCTGCGGTCGTTTGCCAACAAATACCGAGAGAAACTAACTGATTTAGTTCCTCGATTTTTAGGTCGGGTATAATTTCCAAAAAAGCAGAAAAAGCCACGGGATGACCATCTTTTTCGCCATACTTTTTACTGCGTCTTAATTTCAGCAAAGCTAAACAGATACTTTTTTGTCGTTCCGTAGTTTTGATAATATCCCAAGAATGAATAGTTGTGTGGCCATTTCTTAAATCAGAAAAAATAAAGAAGTCATTTAATTCATCTTCTTTTTGAAAACGAGTTCTCGATGGAGGAACAAAACCATTAAATAAAGTATCTGCTGATAACTTAACTTTCTCGACGGGTTGAATATTTTTGATGTCTTCTAAAATATCTAAAACCTTGGGATGGATACCCAAAGGTAAAGGAAATTTAAACCGCTCATAGTTATCTATATTTTTTCTAATTCCTACGATAAAAACTCTCTCGCGATTCTGGGGTAAACCAAAATCGTAGGCATTTAATAACTGCCAGTAAACTTGATAACCACAGCTGGTTAATTCATCGATAATTAATTGTAAATTCTCCCGATTGCGAGGACTAGCCAACCCACTGACATTCTCGAAAATAAAGCTTTTGGGTTGACTTTTCTGGACTAATTTAATCACATCAAACCAGAGTTTTCCCCGGGGATCCTCAAATCCCCGTAAACATCCCGCCACCGACCAAGGTTGACAGGGAACGCCGCCGACAATAAGATCCAGATTATCGGGTAAATTGCTAATTTTACTCACATCTCCGAAAGCAATTTCATCGCTGTTGAGATAGCTAATAAAATTCTGTTGATAAACTTGGATGGCCTGTTTATCGATTTCTGAATAGCCTAAACAACGTCCTCCCAATTTCTCCAAAGCGATTCTAAAACCACCGATTCCCGCGAATAAATCGATAAAACGATACTGGGGATGGGTGATAACTAGATGTAGGGGTAATTGGGTTTGTGTGCTGACTTTAACTGTGGTTTTCAAGGGTAAATAATTCCTTTTCACCATCTGGGAAGATGTGTGTCTGTATTAATTATTTTAGTATAACTTAAGAGTTTTTTCTAGGTAGGGGCTGCTGAAAAAGTTTTTCGTGGGGGCAGGGTGTGGGGTGTGGGGTGTGGGGTGTGGGGTTTTACCCATTTTCAGGTGGTCAATTACCTAATTTTCAGGGAAAAAACCCCTAAATTTTCCCCCCAATCACTCCAATGGTAGGCAC
>NZ_JASJFB010000235.1:0-5780 GCF_030065455.1 Microcystis sp. M53602_WE12
GTAGGAGTCAGGAGTCAGGAGTCAGGAGTCGGTCGTTTCAGGCTTTGTTGCCCTCTTTTTTTGTACCAGTTTATGTACTATGAGGAGAATAATGCAAGGTTTTTGAATGTCCCAATCCTATTTTCTTGCACTAACATCAGATTTTAACAGGTCAAAAGCCTTATTTTCAAAGGGTTTTACCATTATTCAGCAAGTCCTACATAGAAATAAGCTAAACGGCGCTTAACCTGCATGATCCAATAGCTATAACCCTTTTGGAGTCTATATCGGTGATCCGAAGTAAAAGCCGTTTAGCTTATCTACAGCAGTTATCCTAATTGATCAATTCTCATTTCGCCGAGGTATTTACGGAGATAGGGAGAAAAAACCTCGTAAATCAGGGTAAGGGGTTGGCGAGCGTGCCAAAATAGGTAATGACGACCCCAAAATGCTCCTTTTTCCCCAAAAGCTATTTCTAATTCCGGGGAATGACCGTAATAAAGTCCCTGCACATCGCGATACAATTCCGTGTGCAGCCGCGAGAGACTTTCCCAAATCGGTAGGGAACGATTTTCCAGATATTCGTCCACTTGATTGACAGACCACCAAGAAGCGGCATAGGCTAACCTTTGACCACTAGCTGTGCGTAACCAGACTTGACGACGCAATCTCGGCCCCGGAATCAGGCTAATTTTCATCGGTGCGCCATCCTCATCGTCGCCGATGGGGGACATATCGATCACATCCACTTCCGTTTTTTCACCGGTTAAAAGTTGTAAATGACGGGTGGGAGAACCATCGCCGAGAATTAAAATCTGCCACGGGGGTGCGAGTTGGCTATGGGGTAAACCTTGTTTAACATCGGTTTCGTCTCCTTGCCAGAGAGAGGACAGGGAGTACCAAGGACGATTAAGCAGGGGCTTTTCTTGGGGGCGGAGGATAGCAGTCAAGGTTTGTTACAAAACTTTATGATTTTTTCATTAATCATAACACGGGATTTTTGTCTGCTGGTGATAAAAGCGATCGCCTTGCTCTAATCCTCTCTAAACTTTTCGGTTAGCATAGGCACTTTTGCCAAAGGAGATTGACTATTTTGATTTTAACGATAGAAAGGTATCAATATCTGGAGGAATTTTTGTAATCTTCTCAGGGCAATTAATTGTCGAATCTTGGGATTAATTTGGGGGGGATAAATGCTGGTGGCTAATTGTTCTTCTAGTAAGGCATATTCTGCCGCAGTTAGGGGTTGATTATCAAGGGGCGAGCGAGCCGAAGTGATAATTTCTGCTCGTAAAACTTCTTCGGGAATATCTTCAGGAGAGGGCAAAGCAAGGGCTTTTAGGGGCGATAAGAAACCGATCAAAATGAGAATAATAATTTTGGTCGTTCGCTGCATTTAATTTAAACCGGGGGGCAATTTTTCCCGACACTGTTGATGAATTTCCCCGATTCTAGCAAACAACCAGGGATATTTTTGACGATAACTGGGAATTAGAGCCAGAGGACTGAGTAGGGCAGTGGCGGCAATATCGGCTACACTTAATTTATCCGCCACCAAATAGGGCTGATTTTGCCAATATTCTAGAATCTTGAGGGCATTTTCTAGTCGCTCCTCCGCTAGTTTTACCCTGGCTGGGGTGATTTTATATTGTTGTCGCACGATATTAATAATTATTTGACTACTCAGGGAAGGATCGATCGCTTTTCCCTCTCCGGCGCGATAATTATAATAGACAAATCTCGTCGCTACTCCAATACTTTCATCTAACCAATCCTCTAGTAACCAAGCTTGATTTTTCTCCTTTTCCCCAGCGGGAATAAAAGAGGGGAAAGGAACTACTTTTTCTAAATATTTTAAAATGGCGGTAGAATCGGCAATAATCTCATCTGCTGCCATTAAAACGGGGACAGTGGTTAACCCTTTGGTTAGAGGCCTGAGTTTGAGAATATGTAGTCCGGGGGTGAGATTTTCTACTTGGTAATCAATCCCCTTATAACCTAGAGCTAAACGAGCTTTGCGACAGTAATGAGAGGTGCTAAATTGAAGTAAAAGCATTAAGTTTTGTTGGTTGCTATAATAGTTATCAGTTACCAGTTATCAGTTATCAGACTTGGGTTTTAAGTTAACTGTTCACTGTTTACTGTTTACTGTTTACTGATCACTCTGTTTACTGAATTGGCAATAGGTCTATACTATGAGCAAACCCTCCCTTTTTTCTGCTGTTTCTCGTCCTTATGCGACTAATTCACAAGCAAAAGATCCCTGGTTAGCGGTCAATCTCTCGATGTTTTTCCCCGGTTTGGGACAATGGTATGCTAACAAAAACCAAAAAGCAACCATTTTGGCAATCGCTCAAGTAATATTAATAATTGTGACAATTTGGTCAATTTTTAGCCACAATGGCCCTGTAAGCTGGGGATTAGGGGGAATAGTTGCTCTGGTTATCGTTTACATTAGCAATATTTTTGACGCTCACTGGACTGTTTATTATTCCAGACAGAATAACAGCTTAGAGAAAATTCCCCGCCAACAAAAAAACCCATGGTTTGCCGTCTTCGCTAACCGGATTATACCGGGGTTAGGGCAATTGTACGCCGATAAGGTGATCTTAGGGATAATTTTTCTGACTATATCCCTGATTACCCTGAAAATAGATGATTTTTTGGACAATATCCTCTTTCTTACCCCTTTAATTACAGCAATCGCTGTTTATCATGTTTACCACACTTTCCCCGATCAATTTCATCCCCATCGTCACACCTATCGTTCCATTTTGGCGCTGATGGTGGCAGCAATTTTTACTTGGGGAATTATCTGTAATTATTTTCCCGATTGGTTACATCAAAGAATAGAATTTTTCGAGATTCCGAGCGAATCCATGCTGCCTACCCTCGCAGTAGGTGATCGCATTTTCGTCAGTCAATCCAGTAATTATCAAGCGAAAAGAGGCGATATAATTGTTTTTAGAACTCCCGAAAAAATTCAGCAACTAGAGCCTAATTCGGGAGATTTTTTTATCAAACGAGTCATCGCTATTTCTGGGGATACCATTGAAATCCGCAGGGGTAAAGTTTATCTCAACTGGCAAGTTATCGAGGAACCCTACACCGCCGAGTTAGCCAATTATGAAATAGAATTTATGACTGTACCCCCAAAAACCCTGTTTGTTTTGGGAGATAATCGTAACCATAGTTTTGATTCCCATGCTTGGGGTTTTTTGCCAGAAAGTTATATCGTTGGTCAAGCCTATAAAGTTTACTGGCCTCTCGATCGTGTCCAGTCTTTGCTATGATGGGGATGACTAAGCTGTTGACTATCTGAATTACTCGTTAAGACTTCATGGGAGCAGGGAGAGGGGGGTTGAGCATTTGTCCTAAAGTTTACAATACGCAGTTTAAATGCAGTACAGCATCCCTTGAATTGTTACTGAAAAATTACCACTGGTGCTAGATAATTAACTTCAATCTTTTCTTGATTAATATGCTGTTAAAATTCCCTCAAAAGCTGAAAATTAAGCAAATAATATTATTAGTATTCTGGCTAGGAATAGGGATATTTTTCTGGTGGTTATCGTGGCAATCCCCCGGGATGAGCCAAATTCAACGACCCGAAACAGTTGCTCAACAAATTTATCAAGCAATGCCAGATTTACCGAAAGAAAACAACTATAACCGTCGAGATACAGGGGCGATCGATCCGAATAATACTTTAATAAGTCGCTTTCTTCGTTATCATCAAGATACAAAAAAAAGGTTTACTCTCATCCGTTTTGATTGGCAATTAACCCTAGGGGATTATCTAGGAGTGAACGAGAAAATCAGCGAAGAAAACTATCCCGGACAAGCAACCCTTACGGTTAATCCCATGGCTGCCGATATCAAAGCGATTAACAGTCTTAATCGTCGTCAAAGGCAGCAGTTAGTCACCCTTCTAGTCGAAATTTATAACCCCGCCATTCTCCCCCAAGAAACCCCCAATCCTAGCCCTTCTCCCAGTCCTTCTCCCCGTCGTCCATCTTTATCAAAACCGGGAGATGCCGACCTATTAAAATTCTAGAAAATTATGGAAAAAATTCTCAAATATGGTTCAGGTTGGCGACTCGGTTGGGATCCTAAGGCAGCCATTTATAAAGGATTAATTGGTGGCGATGATTGGGCGATCGAATTGACCGAGGCCGAGTGGCAAGATTTGCGTCGGTTACTATCACAATTGACCGCAACTATGGCGGCCATGGCCACAGAATTAATGGATGAAGAAAGTATTGCTTGTGAAGCGGAAAGCGAGCTTTTATGGTTAGAAGCGGCAGGATTTCCCGATAATTATTCCCTGCGATTTATTCTCTATCAAGGTCGCGGTTGTGAGGGCAATTGGTCGGCCACTGCCCTGCCAGAGTTGCTCGCCGCTTGGGACAATTTGCTTTACAATTTTTAAGAAAGCGGTGGGCATAAGTTAATTTTTGTCTCCCCCTCTTGACTTTTTGATTCCCCTGTGCTGCTATGCTTGCCCATCCGAGGACGAGGACCGATAATCTCACCTACACCCCGCCCCCATTGCTGAAAAACGGTTTTGCCATGACTCTCTATGTGGCCCTAAAAGCGCGAGAAACCTGGCAAAATACGATCGCTATTCCCGAACCAGTCTATCAAGAAACCATTTTCACCGGGGCCAATGCCGTCCCCATCTACGGGATTGTTTCCATTCCCCCGCAAGCGAAAGGAACAATTATCGGCACCTACGGCATCACGGGAGACTTAGATAATCAATGGTTTTTAAGAATTTTAGGCAGAAAAGCCGTAGCAAGAAACTACGCAGTCGTCCTCTTCGATTGGCGGGCCCACGGTAAGACAGCCGAATTATCCCCGACTCTCACCTCCGATGGCATCTATGAAGGGCTAGATTTCCTTCATATTGCCGCCCAAGCCCAAAAAATGGGCTGTCCTGCTCCTTTTTGGTTCACGGGTTACTCTCTGGGGGGACAATTGGCCCTCTGGGGAATTAAATCGGCAGAGAATCAGGAAGATATGGGGATCGATCCCGTCGATATCGGTGGTGGTGCGGTAATTTGTCCTAATTTAGACTCTAATCGTTCTTTATCCTATCTCGTCCGGGATCCCTGGGGGAAACATTTGGAAAAAGCGATCGCCAGGGAATTACGCAAGTTAGCCAAACGCATCCATCAAGCTCATCCCGATCATATCGATCCCGAAGCAATTACTCGCGCCACCACGATTGCCGGATTCGATCGAGAATTAGTGATTAAAAAGCTAGGATTTGAGACAGTTTTTGACTATTATGCCGCTAGTAGTCCCTTGCCCTTTCAACCCTATTTAACTAAACCCACTTTTATCCTCTACGCGGCCGATGATCCCCTCTTTTCCCCCGCAGTTATTCCCGATCTGCAAGCAGCGATCGCCGATAATCCCCACGTGGATCTACTCTTAACCAACTATGGCGGTCATGTGGGTTATATCAGCAGTTTATCCTGTCAGCGTCAGTGGGGCGATAGCGATCGCTGGTGGGCATGGAATCGGGTTTTAGACTGGTTTGACCAAAAAACTGGCAAATAATCCTAAATCCGTTGAGTATAGGTTACATATCACGATAGGCACTCATGCAAGAGGGGGAATAAATAATCAGTTTTTAATAACCAGATTTAGTATAGGGTTGGCTGAATAAATCTAAAAACCTTGTTGTATAAGACTTTTAGACTTTTTTCCCATCAAAAAGTGCCAGACATTGGGGTGATCGGGGGGGAAATTTAGGCACTTTTTCCCTGAAAATTAGGTAATTGACCCCCTGA
>NZ_JASJFB010000391.1:0-2831 GCF_030065455.1 Microcystis sp. M53602_WE12
CTTAGGGTTGGCTGAATAAATCTAAAAACCTTGTTGGGTAAGACTTTTAGACTTTTTGTCAATCAAAAAGTACCAGATCTGGGAGTGATCGGGGGAAAATCCCTGGACTTTTTCCCTGAAAATTAGGTACTTGGGCACCTCAAAACTGGTAAAACCCCACACCCCACACCCCACACCCCACACCTTGCCCCCAGGAAAAACTTTTTGCCGCAAACCCTATTTACAGACTTTATGCCATTTAATCCTTATTTTTGCCGTTTTTGAACCCT
Source organism: Microcystis sp. M53602_WE12 (assembly GCF_030065455.1). Classification (NCBI taxonomy): domain Bacteria; kingdom Bacillati; phylum Cyanobacteriota; class Cyanophyceae; order Chroococcales; family Microcystaceae; genus Microcystis; species Microcystis sp. M53602_WE12. Next base: position 270 of record NZ_JASJFB010000391.1, read on the forward strand.
GAAAAATTAATTAGGGCTTGCTGAGTAATGATAAAAACCTTGTTGGGTAAGACTTTTAGACTTTTTTCCCCTCAAAAAGTACCAGGCATGGGAGTGATGAGGGGGAAAATTGAGGCAATTTTTCCTTGAAAATTAGGTAATTGGCCACCTCAAAACCGGTAAAACCCCACACCCCACACCCCACACCCCACACCCCACACCCTGTCCCCACGAAAAACTTTTTCAGCAGACCCTAATTATGCAAGAGGTTTAATGAGTTAAGATGATCGTGCTAACCCGCGATTTGAGCGATAGAGTAGTCAAGAATACAGATTAATCCTGCCTAACCGTGTCTAATTTTCTGCCTAGTCTCCGAGAAGCGATCGCCCGTTGGTGGTCCGAATTCACCCTCCAAACTAAATTAATGGCTGCGGCTACTTTAGCCGTTTCTTTGTTGATGAGTGGTTTAACCTTTTGGGCGGTTAACACGATCCAGCAGGATGTCCGTCTCAATGATACCCGTTTTGGCCGGGATTTAGGGCTGTTATTAGCCGCTAATGTCTCCCCTCTGATTGCTGAGGACAATTTAACCGATTTAGCCCGTTTTTCAGCCCGTTTTTATAGTAGTACCTCCAGTGTTCGTTATTTGATCTACGCTAACGAGGAGGGTCAAATATTTTTCGGCATTCCCTATTCTACCGCCGAAGTTAAAAATTCCCTGACGATCGAGCGTCGCATTCAATTACCGGAAAATTATGGCGAAAATGGGGAAACTCCCCTCGTCCGTCAGCATAAAACCCCCGACGGTGAAGTAACCGATGTCTTTGTTCCCTTGAATCATGAGGGCAAATATTTGGGAGTATTGGCGATCGGGATCAATCCTAACGCTATTGTGGTGGCTTCTTCTAATCTAACCCGTGATGTTACTATTGCCGTTTTTGTCTCGATTTGGGCGATGGTGATTCTCGGGGCAGTTTTTAATGCTTTAACTATCACCAAACCAATCAAGGAGTTATTAGTCGGGGTCAAAAATATTGCAGCGGGAAATTTTAAGCAGCGCGTTGATTTACCCCTGGGAGGAGAGTTAGGGGAATTAATTCTCAGTTTTAATGAAATGGCGGAAAAGTTAGAACGATACGAAGAACAAAATATCGAAGAAATGACCGCCGAAAAAGCCAAACTAGATACGTTAATGTCCACTATTGCTGATGGAGCAATTCTCTTAGATACTAACTTTCAATTATTATTAATTAATCCAGCAGCTCGGGAAATATTTGGCTGGGAAGATCAGGAAATTATCGGTAAAAATGTTCTACATCTTTTTCCTTCGGAGTTAACGGTTAAACTAACTAAACCTCTCTATCAAATTGCGGCAGGAGAAACCCTCCAACCAGAAGAATCCGCTAATCAAAATCAGAAAAATGCTGTTATTGATCAGGAAAATAATAACTATTCCCCGGCGGAATTTAGATTATCTTTAACTCACCCGAAACCCTGCACAATTCGCATTTTGTTAACTCAGGTATTCGATCAGTATCGGGAGAATGTCCGGGGAATTGCTATGACGCTACAGGATATCACCAGAGAAACAGAATTAAATGAGGCAAAAAGTCAATTTATCAGCAATGTTTCCCATGAGTTAAGAACCCCTTTATTCAACATCAAATCTTTTATTGAAACCCTGACAGAATTTGGAGAGGATCTCAGCGATACAGAAAAAAGAGAGTTTTTAGAAACCGCCAATCATGAAACCGATCGCTTAACTCGTTTAGTTAATGATGTTCTCGATCTTTCCCGGTTAGAATCCTCCCGTAACTATAACTTAGATGCGCTCGATATCGGACAATTAATCGAACAAACCCTGAGGACTTATCAACTCAATGCTAGGGATAAAGGACTAGAATTAAGCTCGGAAATTGAAGCCAATTTATTACCAATTTTAGGTCATTATGATCTACTCTTACAGGTATTAACTAATCTAGTCGGTAACTCCCTAAAATTTACTCCTGCTGGCGGTAAAGTGGTGATTCGTGCCTATAAAATCAGCAAAGATAATCCCCAAGAAACTCTCAAAATTCGCGTGGAAGTATCCGATACTGGTATTGGCATCGATGCCGAGGATCAAAGTGCCATATTTGATCGCTTCTATCGGGTAGAAAATCGCGTTCATACCCTAGAAGGGACGGGATTAGGATTATCGATCGTCAAAAATATTATTGAAAAGCACTATAGTCAAATTAATTTGATTAGTGAAGTGGGAATTGGCACAACTTTCTGGTTCGATCTAGATTTATATCAAGGCTCGATCGCCAGCAAAAAAATTAACGACGTGAGTTTATAAAAGCCAGAGCAATACTGCCCAAAATCAGGGTTAATAATAGCAATAATCCCTTATTCCTCAGACACCAATTTTTAAAAACCCTAGGGAGAGGGAGAGGGGGAATTTTGGTGGTGATTCGGTAGTAGTGATGGCGGCTTAATCCTTTGCTTTGCTGTGCATTGTAGTCATGGATAAAATACGGCTCTTCGTTACTTGTTATGGTTCGATAGGGGGGCATAAATCGACTAAATCCTTATCTGGCA
>NZ_JASJFB010000712.1:0-5113 GCF_030065455.1 Microcystis sp. M53602_WE12
AATTAGCCGATTATTACACTCAATCGCTGCCGAAAGGGCCGGCCCTTGATTTTTGTAAGATTCCCCTCGCTTTAGCCCATGGCACTCTCGAAGTCCTAGCTTTAGGTAAGGAAAAACTCAGCCGCAGCGATGTCATCGCTTTGGTACAACAAATTACCCGATAGAAGAAATCAAAATTAAAATTGCCCACGATCGCTCTTCCAAAGTCAGGAATCACAAGCGTGGGCAACAAACCGGTGGTGTTCAGTAACTTAGAACAAACCGAGAGTTAAAGATATATCGATGGGGAAAGTGGCACCAATACCTAACCAAATCGTGACCACAGTACCAAATAGGAAGATAGCGGTAGCGACGGGACGACGGAAGGGATTTTGGAATTTATTGACGCTTTCAATAAAAGGAACTAACATCAAGCCTAGGGGAACGCCGGCCATGCAAGCGATACCTAAGAGTTTGTTAGGAAGAATACGGAGAATTTGGAAAACGGGATAAAGATACCACTCTGGCAGAATTTCTAGGGGAGTAGCGAAAGGATCGGCAGGTTCACCGATCATGGTGGGATCCATAATCGCTAAACCGGTGCAGAGTCCGATCGTACCAAAGATAACTACCGGGAAGACATAGAGTAGATCGTTAGGCCAAGCGGGTTCACCGTAGTAGTTGTGACCCATCCCTTTAGCCAACTTAGCGCGCAGAGCGGGATCGCTGAGATCGGGCTTTTTTAATGTGGACATGGATAATGTCTCCTAAAAATGATTTCGGATCGACAGAGATATTTTTCTGAATTATAGAGGCCCAGAAATGCCTTGTTTACGGATCATCAAGAAATGTAGCAACATGAAGACCGCGATCGACCAGGGTAGTACAAAGGTATGCAAGCTGTAGAAACGGGTTAAAGTTGCTTGACCGACGCTTTCGCTACCGCGCATCAGGGTGACGAGTTGATCACCGACGACGGGAATAGCAGCAGGTACACCGGAAACAATTTTAACCGCCCAGTAACCCACCTGATCCCAGGGTAAGGAGTAACCAGTGACACCGAAGCTAACGGTGATTACGGCCAGGACAACCCCAGTTACCCAGGTTAATTCCCGAGGTTTTTTGAATCCACCGGTCAGATAGACGCGGAAAACGTGCAGGATCATCATTAACACCATCATACTGGCGGACCAGCGATGGATAGAACGAATTAACCAGCCAAAGTTAACTTCGTTCATGATGTACTGTACGGAGGAGAGGGCTTCTGCTACGGTGGGTTTGTAGTAGAAGGTCATGGCGAAACCAGTGGCAAACTGGATCACGAAGCACACAAGGGTGATACCACCCAGACAGTAGAAGATATTGACGTGGGGGGGAACGTATTTGGTGCTGATATCATCAGCGATCCCTTGAATTTCTAAGCGTTCCTCAAACCATTGATAGGCTTTAGAATCCGTTACTTGTTTGGTAAACATCGCGTAACCAGTAAGAAAAATGAAAGATTTAAGGTGTGACCTTTAAAAAATGTAACACAGTTTTCAGGGCTAATTCTCGCTCCGGTCAGGTTTCTCCACTGGTGGGGATCAATCTGTGATCGCCAGTCCCGAAAAACGTAACTTCCTAAAATTTCCCTTAAAATGTCTCCTAGACTACAAAAAATCGGGCTAATTGTCCGACACTGGGAATAGGTAAGGTTGACAGCTAGTTACTGATTTGCTCACATTGACCTACATACGCCACTATTTAGGCGAACGTTTGTGACCCTAAGAAAAGCCGTTGAGCTATGGGGATTACATCCCAATACATTAAGAGAATATGCCGATGAAGGGAAAATCAAAAGTATCAAAAACGAAGCAGGGCAACGATTGTACGATGTCCAGTCTTACGTCAATGGTGCAGCTAGAGCTTCCCTTGTTTGCTACTGCCGAGTCAGTTCAATCAAGCAACGAGATGACCTTGAGAGACAAGTCAGCTTTATGCGCGGATTCTATCCAGAGGAAGAAATCATCAAAGACATCGATAGTGGGCTTAACTTCCAAAGAAAAGGACTTAGAGCCATACTGGACAGATGATTGTGGGGAAATAAACTCACAATTGTTATGTCCACACTGGACAGATTATGCCGATTTAGATTCGAGCTTATACAGTATATGGTCGAACAAAACGGTGGCAAAATCTTGGTTCTCGACCAAACTGTTCACAGTCCCGAATCAGAACTTACAGCAGACTTGTTATAAATACTTCACATCTTCTCTTGCCGAATGTCCAGACTCAGGAAGTACGCTCAAAAAATCAAAGAAAGTACGGATTTATCCAACAACAGAACAGAAGAAACTGATGAAACACTGGTGGGGAGTATCTCGGTTTGTCTTCAACCAAACCATTAAATATCTACAGGAACCAGGTAGAAAAGCTAATTGGAAGGCTATCAAGACGGGAATCATTAATGATTTACCAGAATGGGCTAAAGAAGTCCCCTACCAGATTAAATCAATAGCAGTCAAAGACGCTTGTGAAGCCGTTAAAAATGCTCAAAGAAAATATCAAAAAACTGGGGAAATCCAGAAAGTAAAATTCCCTTCCCGTAAAGATAAACAGCAATCCTGTTATATTCCTAAGTCAGCCATTTCAGCAAAAGGAATATATCACACAAAATTAGGGCAAATACGCTTCACCGAATCACTGCCCGACAATTTTGGGGATAGCCGATTAGTATCCAGAAATGGACAATACTATTTAGCTATTCCCCATGAGGTGCAACGATGGGAATCCGATAACCAAGGACGCATTGTCGCCCTAGACCCCGGTGTTAGAGATTTTCTGGCACTATTCTCGCCTAATAGTTTTGGCTCAATCGGGAGTCAGGATATAGGTAAAATCCAACGATTATGCTATCACCTTGATGATTTAATTTCTCGTTCTACCAAAGTTAATGCTAAAACCAGAAACCGTTATCGAAAAGCAGCTAATCGACTAAGAAATAAAATCAGGAATTTAGTAGATGAACTTCATCATCAAGTTGCTAGATTCCTAGTTGATAACTTTGATGTGATTCTTTTGCCTACTTTTGAAGTGTCAGAAATGGTTCTAAAAAATAGCAGGAAGATTCGCTCAAAATCTGTTAGACAGATGCTTAACTGGTCTCATTACCGATTTAAGCAATTTCTCAAGCATAAGGCTTTTGAGATGGGTAAATTAGTAATAGACTGCTGTGAAGCCTATACGTCGAAAACAGTTAGCTGGACTGGTGAATTAATACATAACTTAGGGGGAAAAAAAGTCATTAAATCCAAGATTGATGGCAAGAAGATGGATAGAGATATTAATGGCGCACGAGGAATTTTTCTTCGTGCTTTGGGAGATACCCCCTCTTTAAGAGACTCTCTTAGAGTGCATTGTTAATGTATGTTAGCAAAAAAGTATCGGTATGAAATGAGGTCAGTGTGCTATTAAATACCTACGATCCCGAAGGCTTCTACGACGAACTATTCTTAGATGATGGTCAACCTCGTCCCCACTCCTCCCCTTTAATCAAATGGTTGCAGAATCTGCCACCCCGAGAACTTCAACAACACCGGGAAACCGCTCAGTCGGCCCTGTTTGAATTGGGGGTGACTTTCAATGTCTATAGCGACAATCAAGGGGTAGAAAAAATCTTTCCTTTTGATATTATTCCCCGAATTGTCGCGGCTGAGGACTGGGATTATTTGGAAAGAGGACTGAAACAACGCATCAAAGCTCTCAATCTTTTTCTCTCCGATATCTACAATGACCAGTTAATCATTAAAGATGGCATTATTCCCCCCGAATTAATCGCCTCGGCGACGGGATTTCTGAAACCCTGTCTGGGACTGAAACCCGCCGGAGGTATCTGGTGTCACATCACGGGAACCGATTTAGTCCGCGATAAAGATGGTCAATGGTACGTTTTAGAGGATAATTTGCGGGTTCCTTCCGGTATTTCTTATGTCCTCGAAAATCGTCGGGTAATGAAAAGCACCTTCCCCGATATTTTCCAGACAATGAATGTTAAACCGGTGGATGATTATCCTTCCCATCTGTTGGAAACTCTCCTTAATTTAGCCCCACTCCAATTACCTAATCCCACCGTAGTGGTTTTGACCCCCGGAACCTATAATTCTGCCTACTTTGAACATTCTTTTATCGCCCAACAAATGGGGGTAGAATTAGTGGAAGGGCGTGATTTGGTCGTCTTTGATGGTTATCTACAAATGAAAACCACCAAGGGATTAAGACGGGTAGATGTGGTATATCGTCGCCTCGATGATGACTTTTTAGATCCGGCGGTTTTTCGTCCCGATTCGATGTTAGGTGTACCCGGATTATTAAAAGTTTTTCAGGAAGGCCGCGTCGCTTTAGCTAATGCTCCTGGTACGGGAGTCGCTGATGATAAGGTTATTTATGCTTTTGTCCCCGATATGATTCGTTATTATCTGGGAGAAGAAGCGATTTTAAATAACGTTCCCACCTATCTTTGTTGGCGAGAAAAGGACTTAGATTATGTCTTAAATAATCTCGATAAATTAGTTGTGAAAGCTGCCAATGAATCGGGAGGTTATGGGATGTTAGTTGGTTCTCAAGCTACCTCGAAAGAACGAGAAGAATTTGCCCCACGCATTGCCGCTAATCCCCGCAATTACATCGCTCAACCAGTGTTAAGTCTTTCTAGGGTTCCAACTTTAATTGACACGGAAATTGAAGGTCGTCATGTGGATTTACGTCCCTATATTCTCCATCGAGGCGATGAAATTTATGTGCATCCCGGGGGGTTAACTCGCGTTGCTTTGAAAAAGGGTTCTTTAGTGGTTAATTCTTCTCAAGGTGGTGGCAGTAAAGACACTTGGGTTCTCACCAAGTAATAAGGACAATCCTCAAAATTTTGGTGGGTTACGGCGAAAATTAAATCATCAGTCAACTGCGTAAATTATTGTCGCCTAACCCACCCTACCCTTTTCACTTTTTCCTGGTTAATTATGCTTAGTAGAGTTGCCTATTCAATTTATTGGTTAAATCGCTATCAGGACAATCATCAAAATTTTGGTGGGTTACGGCGAAAATTAAATCATCAGTCAACTGCGTAAATTATTGTCGCCTAACCCACCCTACCCTTTTC
>NZ_JASJFB010000345.1:0-11799 GCF_030065455.1 Microcystis sp. M53602_WE12
ACTAAGGGGGGATCCCCACCCCCCTTATCAAGGGGAGACTAAGGGGGGATCGAACCTAAAATCCATTTTTAATTTAATTATAACCAGCTACTTAACCCTCGGTCAGTTTTCAAACTGTAATCAAGAGTCTAACCTTTTGGGGCGCAAAAAACTATTAAAATAAGCTATATTTTGCCAATCCGGCCAGGAGAATTTATGTCAGTCTGGCGGGGTTTTTAAATAGCTTTTAAAGGAAAATTAATGTCTTCTTAACTTAGGGAGCAATAATTCTCAAAAAACTTTTAATTATTTTTTAATGTCAGCTTGTCCTAAAAGGCTATAAAATTGCTTTCTCGTTTGTCGGGAAGAGCCTAATCAGGTTTTCTCGATGCCGGTGGTAGGGATGACTAGGATAGCAAATTGATGATTTTTTATCTTGGAAGGACTGAAACTTAAAATCTTTCTATACTTCATCTAGCGAGCAACAAAAGCTGATTAGCATATATAGTGATTCTCTAGAGGCCAATCAATTCTCAAATTATTTTTTCTTGATCGTGCCTAAGCTTATCGCAGCTGCAAAGGAGTTTTTTTCATGACAAAAGTAAGAGTCGCTATCAACGGATTTGGTCGTATCGGTCGCCTCGTTTTTAGGGCGGGTATCCAAAATCCTGATTTCGAGTTTGTTGGTATCAATGATCTCGTCCCCCCCGATAATATTGCCTATCTGCTCAAATACGACTCCACCCACGGACGTTTTCAGGGTACGGTGGAAGCGAAAGAAGATGGCATCGTCGTGGATGGTAAGTTTATCCCCTGTTACTCGATTAAAGACCCTGCTCAACTGCCCTGGGGTGCAACCGGGGCCGATTATGTGGTCGAGTCCACCGGTTTATTTACCACCGCGGAAGGGGCAGGAAAACACCTAGAAGCTGGGGCCAAACGGGTGGTTATCTCCGCACCCACCAAAGATCCCGACAAAGTTCGTACTATTGTACTGGGCGTTAACGATAATGAGTACGATCCCGCTAAGGATCTGATCGTCTCTAACGCTAGTTGTACCACCAATTGTTTAGCCCCGATCACCAAAGTTATTAACGATAACTTCGGACTAGCGGAAGGATTAATGACCACGGTACACTCGATGACCGCCACTCAACCCACCGTTGATGGTCCATCGAAAAAAGATTGGCGCGGTGGTCGCGGCGCTGGTCAAAATATTATCCCCTCCTCCACGGGAGCAGCAAAAGCAGTAACCCTAGTTATTCCTTCCCTAAAAGGCAAATTAACCGGGATGGCCTTCCGTGTGCCAACTCCCAACGTTTCGGCGGTGGATTTAACCTTTAAAACCGAAAAAGCCACCAGTTACGAGGAAATCTGCGCCGCTATGAAAGCCGCCAGCGAAGGACCGATGAAAGGCATCCTCGGTTATACCGATGAGGAAGTGGTATCGAGTGACTTTATCACCGACCCCCATTCCAGTATCTTTGATGCTAAAGCTGGCATTCAACTTAATGCCAATTTCTTTAAGGTCGTCTCTTGGTACGATAACGAGTGGGGTTACTCCTGCCGGATGTTAGACCTGATGAAAATGATGGCAGCTAAGGAAGCAACCCTAGTAACAGCCTAAATCAGTTATCAGTTATCAGTAAACAGTAACCAGTGATCAGTAAACAGTAACCAGTAAACAGTGAAAAGACAGCACTGTTAATGCCATTAGACATCTCCAAGAGTTAAACAAAATAGTTCTAGGGCTGAAATGTATGTCTTTGTCTATTTAATATTGCTCACTTAATAAGTAGGTGGGTGTTAAAAATTGTCAGATCCCCCCTTATCAAGGGGGGCAGGGGGGATCCCCCCACTTAATCCTCAAATCTGATAACTGATAACTGATAACTGATAACTGATAAGATGAATCCAAAATTTAAAGATATTACCGCTTGGGAACAGGCACAATTATTAATGCAACCGGCATTTATTCGGGTGCTGGATAATCTGCGTAAACAGTTAGAAAATTCCCTCTGGAAAGGAACTTATACAGAAATTCAAGATCCCTATCCCAGTTATCTGCTCTGTTTGACTTATCTCGATCGCTCCGTTACTGTAAATATTTGGGAACTTTGTTTTCAAGTCTGTTTTCTCGATTATCCCACCGATGAAGGAGAGAGCGTCACCATCGATACCAGTCTCCTCGACCCCACCGGTGAACTAGATTGGCAGAGTTTGGAAACGAAAACCGAGCGCATTATTAAGCAATTATTCGCTAATTTACCCCAATGAAAGCAGATTTAGACACGATCAAGGCAGAGTATGCCGCTAATTTTCTGAAAGATTACCACAATGATCCCCAAAGTTTAGCATCCCAAACAATTTTAATCGATCGCTCCGATTGGGGTTTATTAGAATTAAAAGGCCAGGACCGACTGCGTTTTCTCCACAATCAAACCAGTAACGCTATCGATCGCCTGAAACCGGGTCAGGGTTGTGAGACAATTTTCCTTAACTCTACCGGTCGTACCCTCGATTTTGTCACAGTTTACGCCGGCGATGATTCCCTCCTCATCCTCGTTTCTCCCCAACGTCGTCAATTTTTACTGGAATTGATCGATCGCTATATTTTCCCCTTCGATAAAGTGGAAATTAGCGACTTAACCGATAATTTTGCCATTTTTACCCTAATCGGTACTGAAAGCGGGCAATACCTGCAAAAAATCGCCATTCCAGAGCAGATTTTAACGGGGGTGCAGCATAGTCATTATCTCCTTTCTGAACCCGCCCTGAGACTGGCCGTCGGTACCGGCTTAGACCTACCCGGATATACTTTAATCGTTGCCGCCGCCGAAGCCGGTCCCCTCTGGGAAAATTTAATTAAAAATGGCGTTACTCCCGCCGATGAGCAGGTGTGGGAATACCTGAGAATCCATCAAGGCCGACCGGCAGTCGATCGAGAATTAACCGAAGACTATAACCCTTTAGAGGCCGGTTTATGGCGAGCGATCGTTTTTGATAAGGGTTGTTATATTGGTCAAGAAACTATCGCCCGTCTCAACACCTATAAAGGCGTAAAACAAAGACTTTGGGGCATAAAACTTAGCCAATCCGTCCCCAGCAATACCCCGATTATTTTAGAAGCGCAAAAAGTCGGTTTACTCACCAGTGTGCTGGAGGATTTTGGCTTGGGTTATGTGAAAACAAAAGCGGGAGGAGAGGGTTTGAAAGTACAAATCGGCGAGGCAACAGGAGAATTAATCCCTTTACCCTTCCTCTCTCACGAATACCCCTTTCAGTGAACAGTAAACAGTAATCAGTAATCAGAACGTAGGTTGGGTTGAAGTATGAAACCCAACGCCCGCCTGGGTTAGTGATAACTCACATCTGATATAGTCATTTCAGATAATTCTGATCCACTCTAGACCGATGAAAACCTTATGAACTCTGGCATTTATATTCTCAATCTTAATTGAAATGACTATAGCTGATAACTGATAACTGATAACTGATAACTGATAACTGATAACTGATAACTGATAACTGATAACTGATAACTGATAACTGAAAAACCCCCTAACCCCAGCGACTAGCGATGGGCATTCGCCAACCAGTGCCAAAAGCGCGATCGCTAATTTTTAGGCCCGGAGGGGCTTGTTTGCGCTTAAATTCGGCATTTTTAACTAATTTAATCACTTTCTGCACAATTTCAGCCTCAAAGCCGGCGGCAATAATTTGTTCGGCGGATTGATGGCGATCGATTAATAGTGCTAAAATAGCATCTAAAATCTCGTAGGGAGGTAAAGAATCTTGATCCTTCTGATTGGGTTTTAATTCAGCACTAGGAGCTTTATTAATCACATTGAGGGGAATAATTTCCCCGTGCCGATTTAACCAGCGACAGAGGGAATAAACCCTCGTTTTCGGCACATCGGCAATCACTGCTAAACCACCATTCATATCACCGTAAAGGGTGCAATATCCCACCGCCATTTCTGATTTATTGCCAGTGGATAATAGTAAATGACCGAATTTATTAGAGAGAGCCATTAATAAATTACCGCGAATGCGTGACTGAAGATTTTCTTCGGCAATACCGAAATCAGTCCCAGCGAAAAGCCGCTCTAAAAGTTGATCATAAGCGGTCATAATTTCTTTAATTGCTAACTTCTCACTTTTGATACCTAAATTATTAACTAAAGCCACTGCATCGCTAATGGAATGGTCGGAACTATAGGGAGAAGGCATCATCACAGCGAGAACATTTTCTTTACCTAATGCGTCGCTGGCAATAGCAGCAACTAAACTGGAATCAATGCCACCACTCAAGCCGAAAATTACCCGTTTAAAACCGCATTTCTGCACATAATCTCGCACTCCTAAGACTAAGGCTCGATAAATTTCCTCATCTTCATTGACAGGTAAAGGATGAATAACTGCGGGTAACAAATCTTGATTAAACTCGATTAATTCTAGGCTAGAAGTAAATGCTTGGGCGCGATAAATCACTTCTCCTTGTCTGTTAAAAGCCACGCTGTCACCATCAAAAATTAAATCATCATTACCTCCCACTTGATTGACATAAACTATAGGTAAATTATATCTAGTGGCACTATGGGATAATAAAGATTCTCGCAATTTTTGCTTACCGACACTGTAGGGAGAAGCGGAAAGATTAACGATTAAATCCACTCCTAAATTAGCTAAATCGGCGATGGGATTAACCGCGTATTGACGCTGACCCCAAAATTGTTCATCATTCCAAACATCTTCACAGATAGTTACACCGATTTTTACATTATTTTCTGTTAGTTGAAAATATTGACTTTCTTTCCCAGAAGCAAAGTAACGATCCTCATCAAAAACATCGTAGGTAGGCAATAAACGTTTAGTAAAAATTTGTTTAATCTCTTGACTTTTTAACAAAGCTATGCTATTAAATAACGGCTTTTCTCCTCTGACCGTTGCCGAGGGATTTTTTTCGACAAAACCGACTAAGACGGCTAATTTTTCTGGTAATTGTTGGGACAATAATTGCAATTGTCGAGACATTTTCTCCACAAAACCCAGATTTAATAATAAGTCTCTGGGAGGATAACCACAGAGGGATAATTCCGGGGTTAAAAGTAATTCTGCTCCCTGATTAAATGCCGTTTGAGCGGCCTCTAAAATTCTTTGGGCATTTCCTTCGATATCTCCAACAATGGGATTTAATTGAGCGATAGCAATTCTCATATTTTTTCCTATTTAAACAAAAACTAACGGTTGCTCTTTAAAGGGAGCAAAAGCTTTTTCATCAAAGCGATACAAACTAGCCGGACGACCGGCACCACGAGAGACTTTTAAACCCATATCCTTGAGAAATCCTAATTTCAATAGCCGATTTCTGAAGTTAGAATAATCACTAAAATTTTTACCTAAAATTGTCTCATAAAATTGATAAAGATCATTTAAAGTAAATAATTCTGGTAAAACCTCAAAAGCGACGGGACTATATTCTACTTTATTGCGTAATCTTCGCCAGCCATATTCTAAAATTTGACCGTGATTAAAGGCTAAATCTGGCACTTTATCAATCATATACCAAGTGATATTATAATCCCGTTCAGTGATTAATTTTGCTTCTTCAAACCGCACTAAAGCGAAGTAACTCACCGATAGATAACGTTCCCCAAAACTCGCGGCCGCTGCCGGGGAATCTCCCTCTGGACTGCTAAAAGTATATAACTGTTCCAGATAGAGATTATTGACGCTAATTTTCTCGGCTAAAATTCGATAGGCCGCTGTTTCCAGTGATTCCCCATTTCTCACTAAAGTCCCGGGTAAACTCCAGTAATTACTAAAGGGTTCTTCCCGTCTTTTAATCAGAAGCACTAGCAGCCGATTTAATTGGGTATCAACGGAAAAGATCACGTTATCAACTCCCACTTTAAAATCAGCTAGAGATTTATTAGCTAGGGTATTTTGCGGTTTCATGCGTAAAGTTTTTGACCTTCGATATAATCTTTAATCGGTGCGGGAACAGCCTGTTTATCGCCTTTTTCTCGATAATCTGTTGAGGATACAGCTGGAGCAAAGACATCGGCAATCAGACAATCACCCCCTAATGTTTGCAGTTGTTCAATATCATCTTGATTAATAGGATATCCTGGACGAGGAATCACAAGAATTTTGACTTTTTCTAGTAATTCTTGGCTACGATACCAGTGCCTAATTTGTCCAGCTAAATCAGAACCAATGACTAGGGTATATTCCTCCTGTTCTCCCCAAATTGTTTGCGCTTTTTCCACACTAATTAAGCTACGTCGATCGCTTAATTCTCGTCGCAGTTGTATATTATCTCTTGGGGGTTGAATATCCCGGATGAGCAAATTTAACATCCTCAGACGATGTTCGAGACTGGTTTGATGATTTTTAAAGGGATTATCGGCAGCCCAAACCGCAACGATATCGTACTGTTCCGATAACCATTTTAGTATGGCTTGATGACCGGCAGTAGGAGGATCGGCACTGGTTCCAAAAAGGGCAATTTTAAGCATAGGATTCAATTGCTTGCTCACTGAGGGATTAGTTTAACTCTGCTCAAGCTTGGCAAAGATTAACTTCTCCCCATTATAGTTGATTTTACCAAAATAGGGCAAGAGGATCAGTGATCAGTAATCAGTGATCAGTAATCAGTGATCAGTGAAGTTTTGCGACGAGTGGGCTGCTATTAACTTAACAGAAAATTCCCTAACACTTGGCCGTTCTGAATAGGGGAGATTGCGTCTAATTGCAAAGGGTGCATCTCACATTTGCAGAAATACCGACAATCAGCACTTATCAGTGACTCTTAAATTGGTACAAAAATATGAACAATCGCGTGTAAGCATCCCACCGAAAAGCTAATGCGCGGGGGGTTTGGGGGCGGCGCCACGCCCCCAACGGGGGGCTTGGGGGGTAGAACCCCCCAAAGGCTTGGGTTGAGTGATAAAATCGGAAGTAATGCCCGATTTTAAAAGAGAGTTTCCCCGTAAAAATCCCAATTGGTAGATTGACAAAAATGAGATGCACCTATTGCAAAAAGATACTTATTCTTGAATAAGAGCATAATCATAATGCTCCAAAATTTCACCTAAACAGGATGAATTATCATCGTATAAATTACCTAAGTTGTCTTCTTGCAAATGGTTTCTAACCCGATCAAAAAGCCCAACGGAATAGACACTATCATCATGACGAGAACGGTATCTAATCCCATCTACTCCTTGGGGATGTTCCCAAATTGCCTGCCCCCAAGTCCGACAATATTCATAATCACCAGAAGAAATGCGGGCATCTATTCCTATGCGAACAAGGGCCGGCCCCGTTAAGTCGGCCAACACTAAAGTGCGATCGCTTCTAATTCTAAAAAGATTTCTATTTCTTAGGGCTGTAACGGTTACGGCTCCGTCAAATGTTCGTCCAAAACATTCAATAAAGGTACTGTACTCATCACCCACATAGAGAAGCCCATAGCCCTGATTTGGCCCATCGAAACGACCGCTACCACTGCGGTCAAAATGAAGACTAGAAAGGTGTCCGGTTTTATTTAATCTTAGCCAGGGGCCTGGGGTTTCAATGACGGGCAATTGACGCTGACTAAAATCGTCTGGTGGGAGGGGAAAAGGAGGCAAACCCATTACGCCGCGCTATGACTCCCGTAGCACTTAGCGGCCCAAACCACTGGCTCGATTTCTCCCTTTTGGAGTTTTTCTAGCGGGGTTGCTCCCTCTAAACGAATATCACCCGTAAGCAGAAAGAGCATTTGTGTCCAAGCACCATCTTCTTTTAAAACGGCTAACACTTGGTCTAAACCTGACAAAACTTTGCCATCAATAAATTGCCAAGCAGGATAAACTAATTCCTCGTTGACACATAAACCTAAGACCCGATGATTGAGCCTCATAGTTTCTAATTCCAAAGAACTACAGGCTAAAACACTACAAACCTCGGTGCTGGTTAAGGTTCCGCCTTGCTTAGATAGGAACCGCTTCTTCGCTTCTTCGCCTCGTTTAATAGCAGCTGCCAACGCAGGGGCCAAAGCTAAAGGAGATTGTGTTTTTTGCATGGATTCTAACATTTTTAAGCAACCCTACCACCGCGAACGTATTTTGAATCCTTGATTAGTTTTTAGGAAGACCCTATCTACCCCTAATAATAACAGATGGTGGGCATTGCCCACCATACATATAGCAATTCTATTTGAGATTTAAACTGTCACCTATTGATAACAAGGGACTTAAGCCCCTTGTCTATGTTAACCATCATTTAGTCTCCTTTTTTTTCGCTGTGCATTAACTTTAACCCTACATTAACGTACAGATGGGCAATCGTTATCGGATTAATTGCTTCTGGCAGCCGTCCTGCATATAGCGGTACAGAGAGTCCGGCTAGAATCAAGAGTAACCCCAGATTCTTTTTGAGATTAAATTTGTCGTTAGTTTTCATAACATTTGTGAAATTATACACCTCTTTTATATCAAGCAACGTTATTCTATGTCATCCAATAAAAGTTGTAACTTTGATACTTTTTTAGGCTTTAAATTTGTAATAATTATTGGTTTAACTTTGCAATAATTATTAGTTTAAAGATTCAATAATTGTTAGTTTAACTTTGCAATATCTGTTGGCTCAAAGATGCAATAATTGTTGGTTTAACTTTGCAATAATTATTGGTTTTCAATTCCAGAATTTTGAATTATCGTACATACATAACGTTCATCCCGTATTGCAGAAATGGAGGGGAATGGTATGTCGAATGCAACTGTTAATCAAGCAATTATCAACTGTGTATATGTAAACCGCACAGAAAAAACAGCTATTCTCAAAATTGACTTTATGGGACAATGGCTAGAGCGAGTCGTTGAGGTGGGCCAAGATTTTTGTTTTAAAGCTCCTGAATGGGGACACTTAGAGATTTTTACCTATGAAATGGCTACGATGATTCTGGAGGATAGAATTCCCTGTCGAGAATTGGCGATATAAGGGAGGATTTGGGCAATAATTATTGGTTGATTTCTCTTTTGGTTTTATGGGACTATCTCAGAAGCAATATAACTCTCCGGTTATTATTGCAATCGACCATTTTAACAATGCCGTATTTTAAAAAGTATCGGCGACTACAGGCGACCTATGTTAGTTCCCTTAAGATTGAAAAGTCATCCGACCAGATGTTTTATGCAAGGATATCTTTTATGGCAAACTCTAGACCTCGATCTCGATCCTCGTCTGATCCCCAAAATCCATCACTGTCACTGTGTGATGCCCAAAAGCAGGCAAGAAACTGTGGTTTGGATATACCCAAGCTACAAGCTTTATTGCAAGAAATCGAACCCCTATCTGATAAATATAAGGAGATATTTTATCGGGCGGCTACAGGACTTTATTCCGCCGATGACCTGGCTAAAATGTTCAATCATAGCCAAAAAAATCTAAACGCGGATTTCAACAAAAATCTAGGATCCCATCTTAAGGATTACCTTGAGTTAGATGAGCGGGTGGGAATTACTTCCCTAAGAAGGATTCTTTTCAAGAAAGGTTATTGCGTCATTAACGATATTTTGACAAGCAGATACGTAGAGAATTCGGAATTAGAACGATCTGCCTCAGACAAAATTAGTACAGAATCAGAACACTGAAAACTAGCCCATTTTTGAGGAGATTAATTTCAAATGAAAACTGAAAACTTATTGGACGTAACAAAATTGGCCAGTCCCCATCTTGACACAAGTGATGTATTGGTATTGTTAGCTCAACTAAAAAATGAAAAGGATAGAGATCGCCGGGCGGGGATTATCAGAAAAATAGGACAATACTATCCTGAATCTCAAGCAACTCAAATCTCTGAGCTTCAAGTAATAAAAACGCTTTTAGATTTGGGCAATGATGTAGGTTCTGACGATTTTTTTAAATACGAAATTAAGCTTAGTTTGCATAAAATTTCGGACAAAATTGCTGCTCACTCTGATGTAGATATTGACTTTTTTCTCAAAAATCTAGCAATATTTCAATCCCAAGAAAATACTTATCAAGCTCCAAAAGTCTTAATTGATGCTGATCTGATTGAAGAGTTTTTATTACGAAATCAGACGACTCTTAACAGGGAAGCTACTAGGGTTATGGGACTTGTTTTAGAGGGAAAAATTAATCCTTACATTGGGGAAATGGGATTAATCAAAATTTGGCATAATATCAAAAATCTGAAATCTCAAGAATATGCCAATCGTTTGATCATTGAACTTCTGAGTAAGATTAACGTCGGTCAAGTTAACTTGAAAGACATTGACCTAGAAAAATATCCTAACGTTAACTTAAAAACGGCAATTCAAGTTGAGATTGCCAGAAAGTATAGCCTAGAAAGTATTATCACCATCAGAGATCGAGAATTCATTGCCAGTGGGTATCCTTTTGTGGGTTCTCCTTCCCTATTCTTACAGTTTTTAGGGGAAGATACCTCGCCAGCATCTATCGAAAGAACTCTCAAAAATCTCGGTAAAGCGGCAATGGAAAATGAAAAAGTAAAACTCAATCAGCTTTTAGAAAACGAGCCTCAACACAACTTATTCTTTGAAGATAATCTTTTGCTTTTTCAAGGCTGGAAAATTGAGAACTTTGAAATTCTTTGTGCTAATAACAATTTAACTGCTGCGACAGTTATCCTATGTAATACAAAAACCCAAGAGCGTTACACTGAATCAGCCTTTAAAAAAGGTTCAGTAGATGCACTTTTTACTGCTTTTAATGAGGCTATAGCTCATTTAGTTGAAATTAAACATGACCTTAAATCTGTCTATTTGGCCAACTTAAAAAAAGGTCAACAAGGAGACGTAACTGTCAAGGTGGCGGTCGAGTATGATGGTAAAGAAGTTATTACCATCCACACCCATGAAAATATTCTCAAGGCTTATTTTTTCGCCTACGTCAAAGCGATGATTGCCGTTTATGCACCCGATGAATATCACCCCGATATTCATAGCACAAAAGAATTGACATATTTGTACAAAATTGGCCGACGAGATTTTCATGGACTGAATTTCAGCCAAGTCAATTTAATGGATGGTGAGGCCAATCTTTCCGATGCAAAATTGATGGGATGTAACTTCAGTAAGGCTAATCTTTCGGGGGTTAATTTAACTAATGCTGATTTAACAGGAGCCGATTTAAGTCATGCCAATTTGAGCAAAGCTAATTTAACGGGAGCTAACTTGACCGATGTTAAATTAGATGAAAATAATCTAACCCTCCTTGATGGCACAATTTTGACTAACACAATTATGCCTGAAATTAACATTGAAATTAGCGGCGAATCCCGTTTAGAAAAGGTTGCTCAACTACTCAAACACATTGATCCTAAAAGTCAATCTCGAATCTTGGCTATTCACTCCATGACAGATTGCATCTGGTGGGATAATCCCCTTGGTCAAAAATTCTGGGAAGTTAACCAAGAACTAATCAAAAGAGGGATTTCTATTCAACGAGTTTTTATTCTTCCTGAAGTTCCGACTCCAAAGCATTTACAGGTGATTCAGGAACAACTTAACTCTCGCATAGAAGTTGCTTGGATTTGTCAGGAAAAAGCCAAAGATATTGAAGGCTATCGTTGGGATGATACTAACCTATTGATTAGTGAAAACTTATCTGTTCCCAGAAATTCTTTTACAGCGAGAAGAACTATGAATGGTCAAACAGAATCAGGTTATATTTCCTATCAAACAAGAGTTGTCGAGACAGATAAAAGTATCTTTAACGCTCTATGGGAAAAATCTGAAAAACTCTCTACTCAAGCTAATATTCAGGAACAATTAGCAAACCTGA
>NZ_JASJFB010000852.1:0-3538 GCF_030065455.1 Microcystis sp. M53602_WE12
AATGACCAAAGACAACAATCTTCAAATATAATTAATGCCATGGTGCAAAAAATAGCTTTTTTTAATCATAAAGGTGGAGTGAGCAAAACTACAACCACTTTTAACCTTGGTTGGATGCTTGCTGAGAAGGGCAAAAGAGTAATTATTGTCGATACCGATCCCCAATGTAACTTAACCGGTATGGTTTTGACTAATGAAAGTGAAGATAGGGAGGAAAGACTACAAGCAATCTACAATACTTACTCTAATATTAAAACAGCTTTAGCGCCCGCTTTTGAGTCTCAACCGAGATTAATTGAAGCTGTGGACTGTATTCCTATTGATGGTCGTGATCGTTTATTTCTATTGCCCGGTCATGTGGGGTTAGCTGAATATGAAGTTCTTCTAGGTATTGCTCAAGAACTTAGTGGGTCAATTCAGGCTTTAAAAAATCTCCCCGGTGCGATTACATATTTATTAGACAAAACTGCCGAAAGATTTCAAGCTGACTATATTTTAATCGATATGAGTCCCAGTTTGGGGTCAATCAATCAAAATATACTGATGACCAGCAACTTTTTTATTGTGCCAACCACGCCAGATTTTTTCTCGGTTATGGCTATCGATTCTTTAGCTAAAATATTGCCTAAGTGGCACCAATGGGCTAAGGCAGCTAGTGCTTTACCAATTCTCAAAACAGCCAACTATCCCTTTCCCGAAGTTGACCTACATTTTTTAGGAACTATTGTTCAGAAATATCGAATCAAAGGTGGCCAAGAAACAAAAGCTCTTGAAAACTGGATTAACGAAATCGAGGAAAATATTGGCAATAAAATGATTCCAGCCCTAGAAAAAAATGGCATGATGCTACCGAAATTTATCTACGATCAGAATGGGGTACCAGACTGCTGTACTCTAGTAAAAATCCCTGATTTTAATAGTCTTATTGCCTTATCTCAAGAGCATCAAACGCCCGTTTTTGCGCTAACTGCTGAACAATTAGGATGGCAAGGTACAGTGTTAGATCAAGCCCAAGAAAAACAACAAAAATTTAAAGATATTTTTTCTGACTTAGCAGACAAAGTTATCGGTCTTACCTCCGAGATTTATGCAGTTAGCCATTGAACAATTTCGCCTTAGTCTTGCCCGCGTTCGTGACTTGATCGCTATCCACAATTCCCTCAAATCTCAGACTACTTCCGCCCTAGATGTATCGGATATCCTCAGAGCCGCTTTAGTCCTGACTGTGAGCGCTTTAGATTATTATATTCACGAAGTGATTACTCTAGGAATGCTAGAAATTTATCGAGGCCAACGTTCAGAACCTTCTCCCACTCCTAACAGTTCTCAATCTGCCTTTTCTCGTTTTCAAGTCTCCTTGAATGGCGCACGACAAGAACGATTGATAGCTATTAGTATTGGCTCTTGGTTAGAGAACGAAATTCAACAAAACTACGGTTCTTTTTTTGATCAAGAATCTCGCTCAATTTCCGAGGTACTACCAATGATTGAAAATCTCCTCACCAACAAACTTAATAGTAATTATTGGCTAGAGACTGAAATTAGAGAAAACCTCAGATATAAAAGCTTTCAACAACCGGACAAGATAGCGGAGGCCATTAGATTAATTTCAGCCAAGAAATTGTGGGAAGAAGTGGCCAGCAAACTAAATAAACCAGCCAAAGATATTAAAAGCCAACTTAGCATAATTGTTGATCGAAGGAACAAAATCGCCCACGAAGCTGATATAAGCCCGAGTTATGGCATTGGTAGTCGCTGGAATATCGATGAAAATATGGTTAATGATGCCGTTAACTTTATAGAACAGCTTGTTGAAAATATCCATCAGGTACTTGAGGACATCCACTAGCCGAGAATTTCCCCGGCAGTCTAGTTATAAATACTTATGATTTCTCAGGGAATTATAACAATTATTAAATAATGTGTAGTTTTGTATACTGATGTCAGGAACTTAGATACAATATCAAGTGGCGTAAGATATATAGAGATTAGCTAGTGAGTCGGCATCAAGACAGTCAAACTGACCGGAAACGAGAAGAAACACAGTTCACTCCTTACAGTGCAGAAGCGATCGCTCAAGAATACCGTTACAAACCTTGGCAATTGTTCGGTCGCGCTTTCGTGATTACTTGGTCTTTAGGATTATTTCTCCTCAGTCTCCTCTGGGACAAATGGACAAAGCAAGAAGAAGCCAATAAATACCAGCGTGCCAGCGAACTTAGGCAAATTCTCACCCGTTTGGGTCCCACCTTCATCAAAGTCGGTCAAGCTCTCTCTACCCGTCCCGACCTCGTTCGCAAAGACTTTTTAGACGAATTAGTTAAACTGCAAGACCAACTTCCCCCCTTCGATAACGACATTGCTTTTGCCATTATCGAGACAGAATTGGGAATGCCTGTAGAAAAAGCCTATCGAGAAATATCCCCCACCCCCGTGGCTGCCGCTAGTTTAGGACAGGTTTATAAAGCTATTCTACCCACCGGCGAAGAAGTAGCCGTTAAAGTGCAAAGACCGGGGCTGCGGGCGCTTTTAAGCCTCGATTTATACCTAATGCGCTGGGCTGCCCAAAAATTCGGTCGTTTATTACCCCTCAATCTCGGCCATGACCTCACCCTGATTGTCGATGAATTCGGCACCAAACTCTTTGAGGAAATCGACTATCAAAACGAAGGTCGCAACGCTGAAAAATTCGCCACCAACTTCCAAAATAACCCCGAAGTTAAAGTTCCCAGTATCTACTGGCGTTATAGTGGTCGCCGCGTCCTCACCCTGGAATGGATTGATGGCTATAAACTCACCGATACCGAGAATATCAAAGCTTTAGGATTAGACCCCAATAATATCGTTAAAATCGGCGTCACCTCTGGATTACAGCAACTCCTCGAACACGGCTTTTTCCACGCTGATCCCCATCCGGGTAATCTTTTCGCCACCTTTGATGGTCGCATGGCCTATATCGATTTTGGCATGATGGACCAGTTAGAGGAGGAAACTAAAGAAACCCTCGCTAGTTGCGTCGTCGATTTAATTAACAAAGACTACGAAAACCTAGCCGCCAACTTTGTCAAACTGGGATTTTTAACCCCAGAAACGGATATAAAACCAATTATTCCGGCTCTAGAACGGGTTTTAGGCAATGCCATCGGTCAAAGGGTCGGTGACTTCAATTTCCGCACTATTACCGATGATTTCTCCGAATTGATGTACCAATATCCCTTCCGGATTCCCGCCAAATTCGCCCTGATTATTCGTTCCCTCGTCACCCAAGAAGGGGTGGCCCTTACCCTCGATCCTAACTTCAAAATCGTCCAAGTAGCCTATCCCTACGTTGCTAAACGTCTCCTGACCGGGGAATCGCCCCAACTGCGGCGGCGTTTACTGGATGTGCTGTTCAAAAACGGTAAATTCCAGTGGCAACGCCTAGAAAACATGATTACAATGGCTCGATCGGAAAGTAACTTCGATTTACTGCCCACCGCGCAATTAGGCATCACTTTTCTTCTCTCGGAAGAAGGTCGTTATCTGCGTCGTCAATTGC
>NZ_JASJFB010000190.1:0-12575 GCF_030065455.1 Microcystis sp. M53602_WE12
ATTTAGCGCCTATAAAGACCGAAAGAGCCTCCTCGCTTACGTTAAAAAAGTGCTGGACAATTTTGGAGGCGAGTATGTAATTAATTTTGCCTAGGTACTTATTTGGAATGGCCTTTTTGACCTCGCTCACATAGGCGGGAGGAATGCCGAACTTAAAGAAACCAAGGGAGAAATCAACTAAATCGCCCCTTCTGAAGAGTTCCACCAGCGGATAGCGGTCTGTCTTGTAGGTGCGAACCTTGTGGTGCATCTCGACCATTAGTCCAATTTCCTCAGACCATTCCTGTTGCCCAGTTTCGGATAAGTACCTCTTTACTTCAGACACCGAAGGTGGGATGTAGTCCACGGTATGAGCCGACCAAAGACCTAGATCGTGAAAGCAGGCGGCGATCGCCAACTTGGTCTTTTCTTCTTCGGTGCAGGAATGGAGTGCCAGACAGAAATTGAACATTCGATAGACATGACCCCTGTAACCCAAGTAGTCATCACCGATTCGGTCTTTCCATGCAGCGAGAATTTCTTCTATGAGATCGTTCTTGGTCTCTATGTCCATGCACGCTCTTAGTTCGTAGATTATCTATTTATTGGCATTGTAACCCATTGGAAAAAGCTCCGAATAGATCAAGCCAAAGTCAGGTGCGTTACTTAACGCGCCTTTTTGCTTTTGATCATGGTGAATTTGTGGTTGTTGTGCGTTGCGCTAACACATCCTGCCTTGCTGCTATTCTGGTCAGTTATTCTTTACAGTAATCAGACGCGATCGCAGATGCAGCAGGATCAACAGTTTCCCAGTGTCGGTAGTCAGACTAAAGGGCTTTTGGTTAATGCCGATGGTTCTGTGGATATCTATTTCGGGCCGAAACCGCCTGCTGGCAAGGAGAATAATTGGGTACAAACAATTCCTGAAACGGGTTGGAATACGATTCTTCGGCTTTATGGCCCGCTTGAGCCTTGGTTTGACAAGACTTGGCGACCAGGGGAAATCGAGTTGTTCAAATAGTCCTATCTAGGATATGGCTGAATCGCCGATTTGTTGCTTGGGTTGAGGTGATGAAATTCGGCGATCACACTTCATTCAGAGAGAATGATTGCAGTAACTCGACAATGAGGTTATTATTTCTCGTAGTTGCTTCGCGTTCCTTCACCCAACCCAAAAGATCAGCGATCGCAATCAAGGAGATTCTTTTGAGGACGCAATCGCAAACATCACAGAAGCGATCAAATTATATCTTGAAAATTTACGCGCTGATAATCCTGTAAATTTATGAAAACCCTGAAAATTTAAATTTTTGAATCGGAGAGTTATATTAATGATTAAAGTATCTATTTTTAATCTCAATATTCTGTTAGGCTTGTTAACGGCTTATCTTAATATAAATGTCATTGTACCAGTTGTAGCACAAAAAATTGATGGTGAAACTTCTTCTCATAAAGTAAGAGGTAATAGTTGTGTCAATTTTCGAGCGGAACCATCAATAAATGCCACGATTATTCATTGTTTGAAATCAGGTACTTATATTGACGTTGTTCGGATTCCACCTACAGGAAAGTTTGCTTGGAGTAAAGATGAAGCAGATCGTCTTTGGTATTTGGTATTTGATCAAGATACTAAACTACAAGGATGGGTGATGCCTGACTGTATTGATATTTTTGAAGAAACAAGTTCAACAAGTTGCGCTGATTATGGTTCTAATAAACCGACTCCTTATCCACCCGAATCTTTAGGAAATCTAGATTACTACCAGTTCCGTTACGACGATTTCATTAAAAGAAATCCTGGCAAAGAAGCACCAGATTATTACTTAGGATTTGGAGATAAATATCTGAATATATTTGTGAAGGATACATCTCCTACTCTTACTGCAAAAGGACAGCAATTTATCAAAGAAGTAGGTAAAGCTTTACAACAGAAAATAGAAGATAAATTAGTCGCTAATCCTGATGCTTTTGGAGAATTAGAGCTTAATCCCGATTCCTTCCGTAAATTTGCTTATGGAACACATCCAGATGCTTACTGTGAATCAGGCTGGGGAAAATTACCCAGAACTGATCGAGAGAAAATTATAGAAGCTATAGACTGGAAAGATAAGTATAGGTCTGTCAACGGTTGGGAGTCAATGATAGGACTTATCAATAGGTGTACTGAAATAGGCACAATAGACATGATAATCGATGGAATACCGGGATCAACGCCTTTGGAAAAGAGCCTATTTGTTTTGAGTGTAATTAGCTTCACGGGTTTAGGATTACGAGGACTATTTTTCTGGATAACTCGCTTGTTCTAATTTTCATGAACTTATCGCCTTATCGCCAAAATCATCAATCATGTAAGTGCGATCGCTGATCTTGTAGGTTGGGTTGAGGTGACGAAACCCAACATTGCCTTTATTTCTGACCTTAATTTTTTGGGTTTCACTTCGTTCAATCCAATCTACATTTTATTCGATACCAACTATTAGTGACAAAACCCAACATTGCCTTTATTTCTGACCTTAATTTTTTGGGTTTCACTTCGTTCAATCCAACCTACATTTTATGGTTCTTCGGTTTTTCTTATGCAACAGAAAGGATTATAAGAGATGAAACCCAACATTGCCCTTATTTCTTACCTTAATTTTTTGGGTTCCACTTCTACATTTTATTCCATACCAATATCACTATCAAAGATCAGCCTTTCTGAAGCTCCCCACATCTGATTATAAATTCCTTCTTCAACCTAACGGTGAAAACTGGAATATTGCCAATCTTTCGGAGCGTTTACTAATCCATGATGCACGGGATTATAATGGATGTATTCGAGATGATTAACAAAATCTCGATCGCCGTAGGCGCGCCCTTGGCGACCATCTCGAACTTGATGCTCCCAAAAGCGACGTTGCCAAATAGCCTTTTCTCCTTTATGTTGTCGAGATGTTGAAATTTTACCCTGATATTGAGAATGACATTGACGGCTAAAATAACTTTTAATTAATCGCCAACGAGTTGAAAAATCTGCATCCGTTTCAGGCCATGTCCAAAGAGCATGAATGGGAGCTGGTAAAATGACAATAGCATCAATCTTAAAATGATGTTGTCGCATAACATATTTAAAAGCATTTCGTAGTCAATCCACATTTTCAGGTTCACACAAAATTCTGTGACGATTGTATGTCACAACTGTAAAAAAATAAGTGGCTTTAGGTGTTTTTGCTCTACGGTATTGCATCAAGTTAGAATAACATTTATTGGATTGGTGTTTACGCAACTGGCGTTGGGTTTCGTGCCTCAACCCAACCTACCAAACTGTTTATTCTCTCCTTAAAAAAGTGATTTCTGCGTCATTATTCAGTAATAGATAAATGCTTTAAAATTTTAACAATTTGTTCTTCTGTGCGAGTTTTACGCTCAGATAATACTGCTAATTGATGATAATATAGCGTTTCCTAAGCTAGTGAGGTACACCTATTTTTCTTCCCTTTTGCCTTTTGCCTCTTGCATGAGTGCCTAAAACCCATAACTTTTGTACCTCAGCAGACTGAAAAACGCTATAATCGGCCTGAACTTCGTAAAAATTGGATTGGGCTGCCGCAATTCTGCCCAAGTATTGATATAGCTGGCCACGTTCTGCTCGTCGTTCTTCTCTATCTGCTGCGATCGCCTATCGCTCAGTTGCCATTGCATCGGATAAAACCGCAATAGATTTGGCATTAGACTCAATTAGTTGTTTCAATTGATCATCAGTCATAAGCTAGTGTAGAACGTAGGTCGGGTTGAAGCATGAAACCCAACGCCCGCTCATGTTACGCTACCGCTAACCCATCCTACAAATAATTCTGCCTCCCTACTTACTAAATCCGTTGAGTATAGGTTACATATCAGGAGAGACAAAAGGCAATTTAAATGCGCGGGCAGCTTAGAACTTACCTGAACAAAAGCCCCCAGAAAACATCACTTTCTAGGGGTCTAATTACAATTGACGGAAAACAAACTTATAGGGGGGTTAACCTCCAGCTACCGCAGGAACGATACTGACTTCATCGCCATCTTTTAAGGGGGTTTTTGTCCCATCGAGGAAGCGAATATCTTCGCTGTTGACGTAGAAATTTAAAAAGCGCCGGGGTGCGCCCTCTTCATCGCATAAGCGGGCCTTAATACCGGGGAAACTTGCTTCTAAGGATTCGATTAAACCACCGACACTACTAGCACTACACTCGATGGTAGCGTTATTTTCTGTAAATTTTTGCAGGGGAGTAGGAATGAGAACTTTTACAGCCATAGATATCAAGGAAAAAGTGGAAAGGACAGTAAGCTGTCCGCGAATTTAAATTGCTTGTGGAGATGGGGCAAGAGGATAATCACCCCATCATCCCTTAGTATCAATTCTAGACGAGAACCTGTTGCCATTCGAGGCGTTCGAGGGTGCGGGAACGTTCCAAGGCCCGTTCAAAGCTTTCTAATTTCGGTTCGATTAACAGGGGTTCACCGATATAACCCTGTACCGCTTCTTGGGTTTTTAGACCATTACCGGTGATATAAACGACCGTGGTTTCTTCGGGGTCGATTTTACCCGCTTCTACTAATTTTTTCAAGACAGCGATAGTCGTACCGCCCGCAGTTTCCGTGAAAATGCCCTCCGTTTCTGCCAAAAGTTTAATACCTTCGATAATTTCGGCATCGGTGACGGATTCAATATTACCGCCAGTTTTACGGGCAATATCAAGGGCATAAACACCATCGGCGGGATTACCAATAGCGATCGATTTGGCGATAGTATTGGGTTTAACTGGGGCGACAAAATCCCGTCCTTCCTTGAAAGCTTGGGCAATGGGGGAACAACCTTCCGCTTGAGCGCCACTAAAACGCACTGGTTTATCTGCCACCAAACCGACTTTAATGAATTCTTGGAAGCCTTTATAAATCTTGGTAAAGAGGGAACCACTGGCTAAAGGTGCGACAATATGGTCGGGTAGTTTCCAGCCTAATTGTTCAGCCACTTCAAAGCCTAAAGTTTTGGAACCTTCGGAATAGTAGGGACGCAGATTGATGTTGACAAAACCCCAACCGTAGGTATTGCCCACTTCGGAACAGAGACGGTTAACCTGATCGTAATTGCCTTTAACCGCCATGACCGTGGGATTATAGATTAGGGTGCCGAGAATTTTACCCGCTTCTAAATCGGAGGGAATGAAAACACAACAGTCTAAACCAGCGTGAGCGGCAATAGCGGCGGTGGAATTGGCCAGATTTCCCGTACTAGCACAGGAAACGGTAGTAAAACCTAATTCTTTGGCCCTGGTAAGGGCGACGGATACCACTCTATCTTTGAAGCTGAGAGTGGGCATATTGACGGCATCATTTTTAATGTAGAGATTTTTTAGACCCAAGCGCCGGGCTAAACGGTGGGATTTAACTAGGGGAGTCATACCCGTACCCACATCGATAGGATTTTCACTTTCCACCGGCAAAAAGGAACGATAGCGCCAGATGGAATTGGGACCTGCTTGAATGCTTTCTCTGGTAACGGTGCGACGGATGAGGTCGTAATCGTAGTCCACTTCTAGGGGGGCAAAGGTTTCTTCGCAGATATTCAGCGCTTTCAGGGGGTAGGAGGTCCCTCCTTCCTTAGAAACCAAGCGGGTAAAGGTGGGGATGAATTT
Source organism: Microcystis sp. M53602_WE12 (assembly GCF_030065455.1). Lineage (NCBI taxonomy): Bacteria > Bacillati > Cyanobacteriota > Cyanophyceae > Chroococcales > Microcystaceae > Microcystis > Microcystis sp. M53602_WE12. Next base: position 5,637 of record NZ_JASJFB010000190.1, read on the forward strand.
TGAGGTTTCGATGTTTGTCGCTAGGGTCATGATTTTCCTGTCTTGCCGTCAACTGAATCTACACACATCCTATCACCGGCAAAATCTTGGTGTCAAATATACCCGACAAAAATAGTCGGGTATAAATTTATACAAAAAATAGGTGATATTCTGGGGAGCAGCAAGGGTTAAGGGGAGATGGTTAAGCTGCTGTGTCAGGAAACTTCGGTGTAGTTTTAGGTCAAAAAAAGGACGAGGAGAAGGGATTTAAGTGTTTTAGGAGGCTATAGCCTATTTACTGCGAATTTTATCGAAATAAGCTCTGATTTTTGTTTAAACAGCTTAAACAGGGGGCGATTAACTGCGGTTGCCAGAAAGTTTCTCGCTTTACTCAGGATGATTGTCAAGAAAAGTGACAAATTATGTGATTTTGTTGAGAAATAATAATTTTTTCTGGACTGCCCAATAAAATTGACCATTTTCGGCAGGAGTCAGGAGCCGGTCGTCAGGAGTTAGAAGATTGCTTTTATTTATTCTCCCCCCACACCCCACACCCCACACCCCACACCCCACACCCCACACCCTACACCCTCTTTCAAGTCAGTGGTCAGGAGATAACTGCTTTTTGATAAAAAGTTAACGTAGTATTGCCGTAGCGTTTTTGACGACAAATGGTTAAACCTTCTAGATTAATTGCTTGCCAAGATTTGGGATTGTGTTCCACGGCAATTTCCCCCAGAGAATCTAATAAATTAGATTGAGAGATGGCAGTTAATACCGGTAAATATAACCCGCTTTCGTAGGGAGGGTCAAAATAAATTAAATCAAAACTTTTCTCCGCTAAAGTGGCTAACTTTGTCAGTACATCTCCCCGAATTACTTGGAATTGCTGGTGAGAAGTTGCTAAATTGCGCCAATTTTCCTTGATAATTTCGCCAGCGCGTCCTGATTGTTCAATTCCGATTACTAGACTCGCACCTCGACATAAAGCTTCCGCACCCATCGAACCATTACCCGCACAAAGATCCAACCAACGACAGCCGGATAATTTCTGTTGCCAGATATTAAATAAAGCTTCTCGCACCCTTGCTGTCGTCGGACGGGTTAATTGTCCTGCTAGGGTTTTTATGGGACGATTGCCGTAAATTCTCATCGGTTAAAAGGCAAATTCAGTTAATCTTTTTTGTAATAAATCAGGAAAAAGGGCATAGTATCTTTGATTGAGAGGAGAGGGATGGGGTAGAGGCAATAAAGTCACTTTTTTTTGCTGTTTTAATCCCTGTTCATCGGTAGCGGTAAGGGTAACTAGGAGTTTTTTGGTAAAGCGTTCTTTATCAAGATAGAATTTATCTACTTCTTTGGGTTTACCGTAGGGTTCAAACCATTTAAAAGCTTCCGTGCCAAGAGGAATGATATGATCACCTTGCCAATAAAAAACGAGCAGTTTTTCTATAAATGGACGGAAACGATCTTTCACTTCCCCAGAATAAGCTTTATTACCCGGGGGTTTGTAGGGAACTGTATTAGTTAGGAAAATTCGATCGCACACCGATAATAGCTCTTGACGATCGTGGGATTTTCTCCCCTGCCAAGCTTGAAAAAATCCCTCTCTCACCATTCTGCCGGCAGCCCCGATCAAAGGTTGTCCTGCATACACTTCATCTCGTCCTAAATCCCGGCCAAAAAAGCATAACTGACTAGCCAGATTACCAGCATACAAAACTGGTTCAAAGGGGTCTTTTTTGGCCTCTTGGTAAATTAGGGTATCGATGGGAAAATCCTCTTTTTTTGCCTCTTGGTGTACCTGTTTAATTAGGGTTTTAATATCGGCCATTATTCCAGAAATCGGTTATTAGTGGCTCTCCATTCTACTACAAAAATGAAAATTATCAGTCTTCAGTCTTCAGGAGATTATTTTTATTTATTCTTCCTTTTCCCCACCCCCCACACCCCACACCCCACACCCCACACCCCACACCCTACACCCCACACCCTACACCCCAATTCACTCCTCGGTGCGATAGCCAAATTCTGCTAAAAGTGAGCGAGATTGTCGCCATTTCGGTTCTACCTTCACAAATAATTTTAAATATACCTCCCCGGCGATTAACTTTTGAATAGCCGATCGAGCGGAAGAGCCGATCGCTTTTAACATACTGCCATTTTTACCGATGACGATCCCTTTTTGGGAAGCTCGTTCCACGTTAATGGCGGCAAAAACCTTGGTTAAAGCGGGAGTTTCCTCGACGCGTTCAATCACCACCGCCACAGAATGGGGAATTTCCTGACGGGTTTGCAGTAAAATCTGTTCGCGGATTAATTCGCCCATAATAAACCTTTCCGGCTGATCGGTGACTAAATCGGGGGGATAGTAATAGGGACCGACTTCGAGGGAATCAATTAACAGATTTTGCAATTCTTCGATTCCCGTCCCCTCCAGTGCCGAAAATTTGAGTAGAGACCAGTTATTTTCCGCCGCTAAGGTGCGATAACTATCGTCGATAGGCTCCCGGTCTTCCGGTTGCTGATCGGCTTTATTTAGCCCTAAAATCGTGGGAGTTTGGTTTTTAGTCAGTAAATCGGCGATATAGCGATCGCCACTACCCAAAAAATTGCTACTATCGACAACAAATAAAACTAAATCTACAGAATTTATGGCGTTTTCAGCATTTTTAACTAAAACTTTGCCTAATTCGTGATGGGGCTTGTGAATGCCGGGGGTATCGACAAAAATCATCTGGGCGCGCTCGCTGGTGACAATGCCGCGTAAACGGTTGCGGGTAGTTTGAGCGATGGGAGAAGTAATGGCGATTTTTTGTCCCACTAATTGATTCATCAGGGTGGATTTGCCCACATTAGGACGACCAATAATACCAATAAAACCCGATTTAAAACCAGTGGGTGCGATGGGAATTACTGCCGAATCGAGATTAAAGGCTTGGGAGTTGATCAAATCGTTCATAATTAAAGAATATTTCTTAAAAAATATTTTTACCCATGCAAAGGATAATTTTGTTCTTGTTAGTATTGATTCTAGGCTGTAGTAACCATTTAAAATTGTCTATGGCAGGAAATTTAAGCGATCGCTTAACTAATTATCCTCGCTGGATGACTAAACCGGTGGTTAGTTTTGCCAGCGGAGATTTAGTTTATCCCGATTGGATGGTAGGCAATTGGACTGTCACCAGTACTCTGATCGATTTAACCGCTCCTCTTGCTCCCCAGATTATCACACCTGGTTTTGAAAGTAATCGTCGTTACCTAGAACAATCGATCGAGTTTCCAGTGAGATTCATTGAGAAAGCTATGTCCAGACCGATAAATGCTGCCTTTTTATCCACCATTATCAGTAAACCATCAATTGTGGCCGATCGATCCTTTAATGGTTTAGCAATTAGTCGCGCCTATTTGGGTAGTCAATCGGTATTATCGGTAAAAACTGACCCCAATAATCCCAATCGTCAGATTACCTTTTTACGGGGCGCTCATCAACTAATTTCCACGGTAATTGCCAGAAATAGCGAAACTCCTAGCCGAAATCAATTTATTGCCACAGAAATTAGTCAACAAATTTTCCAGGGAGAAACCAATACTTATCTTAATGAGGTGGAAACCACCACCGCCTATCAGTTATTATCTCCTAATAAAATTCTAGGCGATCAGGTGACAGCCATTTATCTTTCCCCCCAATCGCCTGATTATTTCCAAGCGCCGAATCGTCCTGTGGCTTTGTATCGTTATCGCTTACAATTGCTGAAAGATTAATATAGATCCTGAAAAAATCAAAAATCTTCCCTTAGGTGAGGAGACAGGAAGAGAAAAAGACAAGAGACAATTCTAGCCATAAAACCTAAGATTATGTCCAAAAGGAATTAAGAGAACTTTCCTGGGCCTAGTTTTCGGACTTTATTGGAGGACTTGGGGACGATTGGTTTGAATACTCTTAATCCCTCCTACAGCAGATGTTATGGCCTTTTGTCAACGGGGAAGTTCAGTAATAATCATCAACAGTTGATGGTCTCATAGTCTCAGCATCTGTGTTAGAGTTAAGCGATAACTATGTCCTGGGGAAAAACTATGAGTCTTTGTTTTAATCCCACCTGTCGCCACGAAAACCCTAAAGATATTGTATCCTGTGAACGCTGCGGTCAGTCATTAAAGTTAGGCGATCGCTATCGAGGATTGAGAGAAATTGGGTCTGGGGGGTTTGGTATCACCTATTTAGGTATAGATGAAAGCGAAACTAATCACCCTCCCTGTGCGATTAAACAATTTTCCCCCCATAGGACTAATGATGCTCAGGTATCCTCTGGCCTCTTCCGTCGAGAAGCCCAAAGGTTACAGGTGCTTAACCATCCCCAAATCCCCAAATTTTTGGCATATTTTTATATAGATGAACAACAGTATCTTATCCAAGAGTTCATTCCAGGAGAAACCTTAGAACAAGAATTAGCAGCAAGGGGGGTATTTGGAGAAAGCCAAATCCGAGATATACTCAATCAAATTTTACCGATTTTACAATATCTACACGCTAAAAACCTAATTCATCGGGATGTTAAACCCGCTAATATTATCCGTAGAACAAGCGATAAACGTCTCTTTTTAGTAGATTTTGGGGCGACTAAACTCCACACGGGAACTAACCTGGCTAAAACGGGAACTAGCATCGGAACTGCGGAATTTGTCGCCCCAGAACAATTACGAGGAAAAGCGGTTTTTGCTAGTGACCTCTATAGTTTAGGTGTAACCTGTATTTATTTATTAACTAATACATCACCGTTTAATTTAGTGGATGGTGATAATAATTGGGTATGGCGAGACTGGCTTGGGGAAAATACGGTTAGTTCTCAATTAGCGGAAGTTTTAGATGGTCTAATTGCGCCAGGTCTAAGTAACCGCTATACATCAGCTTCAGCGGCATTAAAAGACCTCAATCAGCCTCGCAAAGCGAAAAATGTCTATGGTAATTATTTGTGGTTTGGCAGTGCAATTGCTGCTTTGATAGCCCTGTTTTATGGGTTCAAAACCACCCAAGAATCATCAAAGATTGAACCACCCACCTCACCAACTCAACCGATTATTCGCCCCAGCAATTTAGAAGTAATTAAATTATTATCTATTTATGTTAATGTACAAAATACATCCTATTTAGACAAGGGAAAATTTCTTGAAAAACTCTCAGGATTAATTGCCCTACCCAGCCATTATTTTGAGGTACAAGTTATTAATAATCATGGAGTGCAAATAGCCGCGATTCCTCGCCAAAGTGATAGTTATGGTTATGTAGCGGTTTTATGGGGGGGTAAAATGTCAGATGCCGATACCAAACGCCAACAAAATTGGCAACCTAAAGACCCGACAGATTATGGAACTTTCAGTATTCCTAATTTTCGGAAAACCCCCTCCAATTATGTCACGAGAGTTAGCTATTGTGAAAGCATCCAAACGACGACAGAACCGCCATTATTATCAACCGTAGGGGATTCACTACCTCTTTCCAGTGATGAATTACCCTGTCCCCAGGGTTATGCTTTTTCTTTGGGAATCATTGATGCGATCGGCAAATTAGCAGCCACGACCGTTCCAGCCGTCATTACGCCAATTCAAAAATGAAACGCATCGGCCTTAAGATTTGAGAGAGAAAGGCTGATCAGGTGAACCTCCCGCGCATTTAAATTGCTTGTTGAGACGAGGCACTCTGGCAACAGCAAAGGGATTGGGGGAGATTCGGCTAATCTTAAGAATAAGCGGTTGCCCCCTAGTTCTATCTCAAGGTCGCGAGAGGAATCCCGTTAAACCGCTACGCAGTTAACGGGAGATGAATCGCGACCAGAATGAAACTAACGCGGTAGCGTTTCCACTTTTGGGGAGTTTTGGTTCTCGACGTATTTTTTTAGTTGTTCGACAGTAAGTAGTCGTGCAAAATTAATTTCTTGGTTAGGATAGGCAAAAGGCAAGAGGCAAAAGGCAAAAGCTTGATCGAAATGTGTAATTAATTTTGCTTAGGTACTTAACTCCGCCACAACTAGCCACGAAATAAGCTCCCGTCCAAAAATAAGGTTTATTGTCGAAATACTTGGCCGCCAAATTCGGAAATTCCTTTCTAATTAAGCGACTACTAACTGTTTTAAGGTTAGCGATTAATTTGGATAAAGCGATGTCAGGTTTGTCATCAATAATCCGGTGAACGTAATCTGATTCACCGTTGAAATCAAGCAACACGCTTTCCCATTTCGTGAGCGTTGACACAAAGATTTCTTTAAGTCGGGCTAAGATTTCATCGTTAATAGCAATGGCCGGTATTTGATGACGAATACGACGTGAGCGGTAAGTCTATAAACAGAGCGAAATCCATGATTGTAATCAGTTGACATATTAGATGGTAAGTGTTATAATCTAATTTTACATCACGAAACGAACGACAGTGATAACGCTTACCTACCAGTACAAACTAAAGGTAAACAGACAACAGGAACGGGAGATCATCCACATTCTTAATGTTGCCAAAAGCGTTTATAATTACGCGCTCTCGGAACGGAAAGATTGGTTAAACTCTCGAAAGTGTCTTGCGGATCGCTGTTCGTTAGTTTCCGAGTACATAATTCCTGCGGATGAACCCTATCCAAATTACTTCGTTCAAGCTAAAAATCTAACGGAAGCTAAAAAATTCTCTGCGATATTAAAGACGGTTAACGCTCAAGTTTTACAGCAAGTCTTAAAAACTGTAGATAAAGCTTTTGACCAGATAAAATCGAAAGGCTTCGGCTTTCCTAGATTTAAGAAAAAGATGCGAAGTTTTGTTTTCCCTGCGCTGTCAAAAAACTTTCTAGGGGATGGATGTTTGAATTTTCCACAATTAGGAAAAATTAGAATACGGCCATCTAGAGAATACCCGTCTGGGTTCGAGCCTAAACAAGCTCGAATTATCCAAAAAGCGTCGGGATTTTACGTTTCGGTTTC
>NZ_JASJFB010000841.1:0-6379 GCF_030065455.1 Microcystis sp. M53602_WE12
CAAAAAGTACCAGATATGGGAGTGATCGGGGGGAAAATTCAGGGACTTTTTCCCTGAAAATTAGGTAATTGACCCCTTCAAAATCGGTAAAACCCTACACCCCACACCCCACACCCCACACCCTGCCCCCAAGAAAAACTTTTTGCCGCAAACCCTAATTACTCACTTGCATAAATGAGATACTCCCAAAGAGGGATATTTATGAAGTGGAATCTGACCTGCGGAATGTTGGATATAATCTAATTATGTACTAAAAACAGGAAATTCATGACAAATATTCACTCGATCATCGGTATATTCCCCTCCAATGAAGAAGCAGACATAGTTGTAAGGTGGTAAACGACGTAAATATGGTGGCTCTACCACAAGACATGGGTTCCGTAAAGGAGATTTAATTTCTTCTCCCAAAGGAATTGGTTATGTTAGTGGAGATACCGAAAAACAGCTATCTGTAAGCGATGCCAATGGTCAACGATTGGGACAGATAACTGTTAGTAAGATTCAGTTAATTCGTCGTTCTAACGGTTTAATTGTTTCTCACTAACTTATGTAAAGCCGCCCTCCGCTATCGCTAAAGGGCGGGGTTTCAGACCCATTTTTTCGATGAAAGCCCTGTTACTCTACCCTGAGTTTCCCCAGTCTTTCTGGTCTTACGATCGCTTTATGGAAATCGCGGGACTGAAAGCCACCATTCCACCCCTCGGCATCATTACTGTCGCCGCCCTCCTCCCCCAAAACTGGGAGATTCGATTTTATGATCGCAACGTCAATCCTGAAACAGAAGCCGATTGGGAGTGGTGTGAGTTGGTTATCCTCTCTGCCATGTTAGTCCAGAAGCCAGATTTTCAAGCTCTGATTCAAAAAGCCGTGCAGTTAGGCAAAAAAGTCGCCGTTGGCGGTCCCTACCCCACCTCTGTCCCCCAGGATGCCCTGGATTCTGGAGCGAACTATCTCATTTTGGATGAGGGAGAGTTAACCGTTCCCCTGTTTTTGGAGGCGATCGCTCAAGGTCAAAGCCAGGGAATTTTCCGCTCTGGGGACAAGCCAGACGTGACCCTCAGCCCCATCCCCCGCTTCGACCTGCTTCAGCGAGACGATTACTTAATGATGGCAGTGCAATTCTCTCGCGGCTGTCCTTTTAACTGCGAATTTTGCGACATTATTTCCCTCTACGGGCGCAAATCTCGTACTAAAGAGCCGAGTCAGACTTTAGCAGAGTTGCAGACTCTCTACGACCTAGGCTGGCGCGGTTCGTTGTTCATCGTCGATGACAACTTTATTGGCAATCAGCGCAACGTCAAACGCTTTCTCAGAGACTTGATTCCCTGGATGAAGCAGCACGACTATCCCTTCACCTTTATTACTGAAGCCTCGGTCAATTTGGCAGAGGATGATGAATTGTTAAGCCTGATGGCTGAGGCGGGGTTTTATTCTGTCTTTCTGGGGATTGAAACTCCTGACCAAGATAGTCTGCAAGTGACGCGCAAACTGCAAAATACTCGCAATCCACTGGTGGAAGCCTGTCGCAAGATTAATGCAGCCGGTTTGCTAATCTATGCTGGATTTATCTTGGGGTTTGATGGAGAGCGCTCTGGTGCGGGGGAAAGGATTCAAGCCTTTGTGGAAGAAACCAGTATTCCTCAGCCCATGTTAGGAATTCTCCAATCTTTGCCGAATACGGCTCTTTGGCATCGTCTCCAGCAAGAACAGCGTTTAGTTGAGGGTGACAGCATCCATCCGACGGGAGATCAGAATAGCTTGATGAATTTTATCCCCACCCGCCCGATTGCCGAAATTGCCAAAGAGTATGTCGAAGGCTTCTGGACGCTGTACGAACCCAGCCACTATCTCCGACGCTGTTTCCAACAATGTCTCGGTCTGGGTTTGCAGTCAAAACACAAGCAAACCATGCAATTTCCCGTGGGTAAGGGGTTACGGCTGATTACCCAGTTAATCTGGCATCAGGGTATCCGCCGAGGGAACATTCGGGGACAGTTTTGGCGGCAATTATGGACGATTTGGCAAAAAAAGCCCCAAGTTCTCAATCTCTATTTAGGTCTGTGCGCGGCGGGAGAACATTTTTGGGAGTACCGGGCCTTAGCCAGAGAACGGATTACTCAACAACTAGGCTACGATCCCTTAGAAGTTTCTGGTCGTCCCAACCAGAACTGATTCTGACTCGATAGGGAGGATTGGATTGTATGGTCAAGAGATCGCTCCAGGCCTCCCCTTCGGGAATTAAACAGGCTAAACGAGCCTTTGATCTCAAGGGGTGGACTCAGGAAAATCTAGCAGGGGAAGTGAACTTAAAGACCCGCCAGCCGATTTGGCGGTTTTTCACAGGAAAACCCGTTGATCGCCAGGTTTTCCTGGAAATTTGTTCGATTCTGGATTTGGATTGGCGGGAGATTGCCCTCGCTCCGCCCGCAGAATTTCCTGAACCCGGAGAACTGGCGAAAACTAATATTGATGCTCTGGTGCAAGAGGTGCGAGCGCAACGCCTGGACACCATCCAAAACCAGTGCGGCATCTTGCAGTTACTAGACATCAGCCATCCAGTCAACCTTGATGACATCTATGTGGATGTCAATATTTTGGCGGAAATTGCCAGTCAACAGTGGGTGGAGATTGCCGATTGGCAAAACTTGGGTCCCGCTGAATTCGATCGCGTCGGTTTGGGAGAGGTTGAGCAGAAGCAAATACCCGGAATGCAGGCTGTTGAAACTTACTCAAAGCTTAGAGTTTTGGGCAGGCCGGGGGTTGGCAAAACGACCTTTTTGCAACATCTGGCGATTCAGTGCAACCAAGGCGAGTTTGCGGCGAATCAAGTGCCGATTTTTATCTTATTGAGAGAATTTGCCGAGGAGTCCAGTCCCAGTGGTGAATCTAGCCTGTTCAACTACATCCGTCAGGCATTGCTCACCGCTGGAATTTCCAACCCGTCTGTGCTGGAAACCTTACTGCAAGCGGGCAGAGTCCTGCTGTTGCTCGATGGCATGGATGAAGTGCTCACCCAGGACATTACAGCAGTTCTGAGAGAAATTCGTCAATTCTCAGAAAAGTATCATCGCAATCGATTTGTAGTAACCTGTCGCACCGCTGCCCAAAAACTCCAGATTCGAGGTTTCACTGATGTAGAAATTGCCCCCTTTACCCAGGCACAAATCAGCACCTTCGCGCAAAAGTGGTTTGTGGCACTGAGCAAAACGACTGCTCAAGCGGGGCAGGAGCAGTCGGCTCAGTTTATGGAGAAGTTGGACTTGCCGGAAAACTGGCAATTTCGGCAACTGGTGGTGACACCTCTGTTTCTGCATCTCGCCTGCTGGGTGTTTCAGGGTCAAGGGAAATTTCCGAGCAAGCGGGCTGAGTTTTATAAACAAGGGCTGGATTTGCTGCTGGGTAAATGGGATGAAGCTCGAGGAGTCGAACGCGATCAGGTTTACCGGGGGTTTTTATTGCCCCAAAAATTGAGGCTGTTGAGCCAGCTTGCAGCAGTTACTTTTGAACAGGGGCAGTATTTTTTTGAGCAACGCACGATTGAGCAATACATTGGCGACTATTTGCGGAATTTGCCAGGTGCAACCCTGGAAGCAGAGGAACTCCAACTCGAAAGCGAAGCCATGCTGAAAGCGATCGAGGCACAGCATGGACTCCTCACAGAGCGGGCGCGAGGCATTTTTTCATTTTCTTATCTGGCATTTCAAGAATACTTCACGGCTCGAAAAATAGTTGCCAGCCATAATTTGCAGGCATTAGAACAAGCACTGGGAGGGTTGGTGAGTCACATCACCGATTCCCACTGGCGCGAAGTCTTCTTGTTAACGGCTGCCATGTTGCGAAGTGCAGATGCGCTGGTGCAGTTGATGAAGCAACAAATTGATGCCTTAGTCGCGCAAGACTCCTATCTGCAAGAGTTTTTGAGTTGGGCCAGCCAAAAATCCCAGCAGCTCCCAGACGAAACCAAAGTGGCGACCGCACGCGCATTTTACCTTGCCCTTGCCCAAAGCCCGCATACGGCAGATCGCTTTGCCTTAGCCAGCACGCTCGATCAGGGGATGTTTTTAGATGCGGCGTTGGAGAACTTGCTGGTAGAGTTTGCCATCGACCACAGTCAGGATTTTGCCTATGTCAATGCTTGTAGCGAGGCACTCAACAACATTCTGGTGATGGTTCTGGATGCTGGATTTTATAAGTCTTTGCAACAATTGAGAGACCAACTGCCACCTCCGAGTCAAAACCTGGAACGGCTTCAGCACTGGTGGCAGAAAAACTATTCTGCCTGGGTGGAACAGTTGCGGGGTGCGATCGCCAATTATCGCAATATTCATCATCCCTGGCAGTTTACGACTGAGCAACAGCAGCTGCTCCAACGCTACTATGAGGCCAATCAACTCCTGATCGATTGTTTGAATAGTAACTGCGAAATAACAGCCGCAATCCGGCAAGAAATTGAAGCCACGTTGCTGTTACCTCAAAAGGACTTGGAAGATCGGGAATGGCAAGGAGATTAAATTGATAGACCACTCATTTGGATTTTACGGGTTCGCTTTCTTTGGGATCATCCTGGCGCGATACTTTCTCGTGGCTGGGGGAACCTATTTGTTCTTCTATTCGCCCTTGAGTCAGTCCTTTGTCAATCACAACCTGCGGCATTGGTCTCCCTCTTGGCGATCGATTCAACAAGATATCACGCTCTCGGTTCTTTCGGCGGGGGTGTTTGCGCTGGCGGCGGCTTTCATCATGACAGGATACAGTTGGGGCATTACCCGCTTATACAGCCACCCTCAACAGTATGGGCTGTGTTATTTAGGGGTTAGTTATGGCGCTGTGTTGGTTCTCCAGGATGCCTATTTCTATTTCACCCATCGCTTGTTTCACCACCCGTCACTCTTTCGGTGGTTACACCAGGGACATCATCGCTCGCGCTATCCTACCCCGTGGACTTCGTTTGCCTTTGACCCACTAGAGGCGATCGTTCAGTCTCTCTTCCTGGTCGGCATTGTCTTTGTCCTTCCCCTGCATTTCATCACGTTAATTGCGGCACTCACCACGATGACGATCTGGGCAGTGTTAAATCATCTTGGGATCGATCGCTTGCCCTCCTCATTTCCCCATCATTGGTTGGGTCGGTGGTTTATTGGTCCTGCCCATCATTCCATTCATCATCGCAAGTACACCGTACATTACGGTCTATATTTCACGTTCTGGGACAAACTCCTCGGAACTCAAGACCCCGATTATGAGCAGAAGTTTGATGAGCGTCTGACGGGTAAAGTCGATGGAATTTAACTCGTGCATCGCCCGTTACATTTTGTCTCGTATTCAAGCAATTCATACAGACTCAATCAATTCACACATCAAATCAAACAACCATCTATCAGGGTAATAGCAGAAGCAGAATTGTTGACTCGACTCAGGTAAGCAGTTCTCAAATTCTACAAATTCAATAAGGAGACTTCATGAACTTCAACAAAATTATTTTAGTGACAGGTGCTAAGCTAAACGGCGCTTAACCTGCATGATCCAACAGCTATAACCCTTTTGGAGTCTATATCGGTGATCCGAAGTAAAAGCCGTTTAGCTTATTGCTGTTAGTACCTTCGTTATAGCACCTGTTCAGGCAGCAACAATTCTTTCCCATTGGACATTTGACGAAACAGGGGGAACTATCGCTGCCGATAGTGTAGGGGGACAAAACGGTATTTTACAGGGGAACGCCACACTTGTGGGTGGAGGAATTTCTGGAAATGCAATTAGCTTGAGTCAAGCCACTAATGACCTTGTTAACATGGGAAACATCTATGGTTTCACCAATAGCAACTTTTCCATTTCAGCTTGGATTAACTCAACGGTACTTAACGATAACTTTGTCGTGGCAAAGCATACAGCAGGGATTGTGTCTGGATATATGGTATTTGTTAATGGTATCAACCCTGGGGAACGGCAATTGACGAAAGCAGGATTCTACGCACCTTTTCCTAACAGGCACGTATTGCATGGCAACACTACAGTAACAGATGGCGACTGGCATCAAATAGCTGTGGTGTACGAGCAAGGTGGAAATTCTTTATTATATGTAGATGGTATCTTGGATGCGATCACTGCCAGTGATCCAATTGGGGCAACCTCGGCTCCTTTCCTAGTTGGAGGAGTTGCTGTAGGCTCTCAACCAACAGGATTGTATACAGGGTTGATTGACGACGTACAAGTATATAGGGTTTGCTGAAAAAGTTTTTCCTGGGGGCAGGGTGTGGGGTGTGGGGTGTGGGGTGTGGGGTTTTACCAGTTTTGAGGTGGCCAATTACCTAATTTTCAGGGAAAAAGTGCCTAAATTTCCCCCCGATCACTCCCAGATCCAGTACTTTTTGATTGACAAAAG
>NZ_JASJFB010000536.1:0-2018 GCF_030065455.1 Microcystis sp. M53602_WE12
ATCAAAGGCCCGATAGTTATAAATATACATCCTCTGAGGGAAATTTTCTTCGTATTGACTTTGAATTTCAATATGAATCAAAATCCAGACTTCTTCACCACTCAGTAACCAGACTTTATAGAGTTTGTCAGCGAAACGTTTTTTTGTCTTTGCTGAAGCGGTAATCCGTTTAAGTTCTTTTTCTAGGGATTCGGGAATTTTTGTCCAATCAATCAATTGGTGAACTTCGGGAAAAAAGAAGGATAAAAACGCTTCAAAATATTCGCTTAATGCTTCTTTCCAGGGTTCATCATAATTGGCGGTTGTTTGGTTCATTTGAGTTGTCCGCTTACTCTTAGGGGTGAAGCGCGATAGCGTAACGCACCGATTTAATGATAGAGGTGGTGCGTTACGGCGGCTTGTTAATTTTGGTTTTTTGACCGAATTGATAGCCGCAAATACGCACCCTAATGGATTGTTTAAACTGGATTGTTTCAACTGCGACCTCTTCCCATGATTGATGTCCTCAGCCAGTAGGGTGTGTTAGCGATAGCGTAACGCACCAATTTAATGATAGAGGTGGTGCGTTACGGCGGATTGTTAATTTTGGTTTTTTGACCGAATTGTTAGCCGCCTAACGCACCCTACGCCTACTTAATTAAACAAAGAAATTACCCACTGGAATGCTCCCTAAAGCTGGTAAAGTGCCAGTAAATCCGGTGATATTTATTAATAAATCATTGCTGGATTGGAAGCCAGCCGTGCTATCATTAATAACGAGGTAAGTTCCAGCTATTGCACCGGTTGTTACTTGCACTAAGGCTGCACTATTAATCCCTAATCCTTGATTACCTGTAGTCGCTCCATTGGCATCAGTAAATACCTGATTGACTAAATTGTCTAAAGTGGTAGCAGTGCTATCAGCAGCGCGACTGAAACTGCTAGGCGCACTCATAGCGGAACCACCTTGAGTTAATAAGTCGATTTTATCACTATTGATGGCAAAATCCGTGATACGATCGCTTGTTGATATGGGAGATTGGCCAAATTGGAAGACGAAGGTATCTGCACCTAAACCACCGGTTAAAGTATCAATTCCCGCACCTCCATTGATTTGATTATTGCCACTATTTCCGGTGATATTATTGTTACTGGCGTTACCTGTACCGTTAATATTATTAGTGCCAATTAGTTTGAGGTTTTCGACATTGTTGGGTAAGGTGCGCGTGAGACTACTTTGCCAAGTATCAGTAATGATAACTTCTCCTATTCCTCCTTCGGGGTTAATGGTAGCATTAACGGGATTTGACAGGGTTACTGTAAAAGCTTCATCAGGTTCATTAAGGTTATCATTGAGGATGGGAATGCTAATAGTAGCGGTGGCAGTATTAGCAGCAATGGTGATAGTTCCAGTTTTGCTAGTGTAATCTACATTAGCGGTAGCGTTAATGGGTGCAGTGGTATAGTTGAAGGTAATTGGTTGCGGGTTGGGGTTATCAACTGTGACGGTGAGGATGGCATGATTATCTTTACCTTCCACCACGGTGATGTCATTAATGGAGAGTTGCGAGGTGACACTGGTATCATCATCGGTAATTGTCCCCGTGGCTGCGTTAGGAGTACCTACTGTATAACCTGTCCCCGAAGCGAGGGTTAAAATAACAGTTTCGTTACTTTCTACTATTGTGTCAGCAGTGGGGTCAACGATTACAGTCGCAGTCGCTGAATTAGCCGCAAAGATGACACCCGTGGGAATAGAAGCGTAATCGGTTCCATTGGTTGCTGTCCCTCCAATACTGTAATTAACCGTTAAAGGATTGGTTGTGGAACCGGTACGAGTGAAGGTGTAAATGAGATTTTGTGTCCCATCTTCTGTCACACTACTGGGAGAAACCGCAAGAGTAATACTAGGGAAATCTTCCTCAGGAGCAATTGTTACAATTTGATCGGAAAATTGTAGTTTTTGAATGCCGTATAAATTGTCTATGCCATCTCGATTAGCTACTGAATCTGTTATCGTAAATACTCCTTGATTGCTA
>NZ_JASJFB010000261.1:0-3770 GCF_030065455.1 Microcystis sp. M53602_WE12
CTGGGAGTGAGCGGGGGGAAAATTCAGGTACTTTTTCCCTGAAAATTAGGTAATTGACCAGATGAAAATCGGTAAAACCCTACACCCCACACCCCACACCCCACACCCTGCCCCCACGAAAAACTTTTTCAGCAAACCCTACTTAAGAGGGCTTTTCCTACCCCCAGTTTTTCCTGCGGGAAAAACTTAGGGTCAAGCCACCATTCAGACTGTCCAAGGAATAACTTTTTTATGTCCACAGGATTTCTACTTGCCCAAACCAGAAAAATTTGTTATAATTTTATCCGAGTAGCCGTTAGGGTCCCCCGACCTCTAGACGAACTCAAATTATCATAACCGTGAGGAGTTGAGATTAAAAACATGGCAATCAGTCCAGAAGTGTACGCTTCGTTAAATATTCTTTATGCTTCCCAAGCTCCGTCAGCCTCTGACATTAGCTTGTGGCAGACTAACCCTAGCTTGACATCCCTGACCTGGGAAGAAACGGTTCTTGTTTTCGCCACTTCGACCGCAGCCCAAGAAACCTATCCCCTCCTAGCTGCCCCTGGAGCCGCCACCGATGCTACCAGAAAGCAGTACGTTCTAGAGGTCTTTAACAATGCCTACGGCCTACAAGAAGCCGATTTAGACCCCGCCGAGATTGACTACTGGGTTGAATGGCTCGGTCTCACCAATTCCGACGGTAGTCCCGCCGACAGCGATGGCAACGGCATTCCTAATATTTTAGATTTCCCCATCGTCCTTAACCAGTTCCAGCCCCCTGCAATTCAACAGGCCCTGGTCAACCGGGCAGAAGTAGCTCTTGATTTCGCTGCCCAGTTCCAACTGCAAGGTATTACTAGCTTTACCGAGGAATACTACAACACCTCTTGGAGCATCCTCGAAACCGTCACAGCAGAAGAGGCTAGTGTTACTGCGGCCAAAGACCTTAATATTTTGGCGGCCCAGGCGGCGGCTGGTGTGGGCAACAGTGCCATCCTCACCGCAGGTGTGGACATACTCACCGCCAATAGCTTCCTCGCTCCGACGGTCAATAATTTCGGTGAATTTAACGCCACCTTCAACAGTGGTGACAATCTCACCGGTTCCGGCACCAACCCCACCTTGACAGTTCTCAACACCGGTGGAGACACCCTCAATACCGGTCCAGTGCTACCGACGATGAAGGGCATCGAGACCCTCAACGTGGTTAATACGGGCAAAGATGCCTTATTACAGGTATTCGGTGCTAATGTTGTTGGGGTTAAAAATGTTGACCTATCAGATAGCACAAAAGGACTTGATCTCAGCAACTTCCAGACGGCGGTAGAAAAAGTCTCGGTCAATCGTACTGGCCTCACTGCTGACGTACCACTCACTATCACTATTGCGGGTGCCGCTCTAGCGGGTAGTGAAGATACAGTGGCTGTCACCCTCAATCAGGTGGGTAGCTTCAGCCCCGTCACCGGTGCTGCTGCCACTTTCTTAACCTTAGGACTTAGTCCGGTATCGGGTAACAATGGTTACGAAAAGATTTCCATCGAAAGCAAGGGTCTAGCCAACGCTGTGAAGGCACTAACCGCCACTGGCTCGAAGGAAATCACCATCACTGGAGATCAGGATCTCCTCATCGCTGCTGCTCTCCCCAACACCGCCACCAAGCTGGACGCTTCTGCCCTTGAAGGTGATCTGGACGTGACTGCGGGCAACGGTACAGTGGATTTCCTCGGCGGCAAAGGTAATGACACTTTCCGTTTCAAGGCAGGTGAGTTCACTGCCACCGATAAAGTGGACGGTGGCGACGGTGCCAACACTTTAGCAGTAGCGGCGGCAGATGCAGAAACCATTACCGCAGCCGATACCAACATCAAAAATACCCAAAGCCTGACCTTATCTAGTGGAGGCACGGCTAACAAGACTCTCCGGGCTGACCTAATCGGTGATAAGATCACCACGGTGACCCTAGCCGCACCGACTGCGGATAACTACACGATCCGCTTTGCCGCAGGTGCCAACTCGGTTAACGTCTTAAAGAATACATCTGTTGGTTTTACTCTCAACGTACAAGCCAATGGTGGTGGTAACAACGATTCTTTGACCTTCACCATCGACGGCGATGATCCCACTACTCCTTTGCAAACAGAAAAGGCTAACATTGCTGTCGGCAACCTCAACCTGAATAACACCGACACGCCTAACCTCTCGATCGAGCAACTTAAGCTTGTCGTCAATAACTCTGGCGCTGGTACTCATAAAATTGGCGCAATAACCCTTCCTCAGACCCCTGGTGTGGTGGAAACCATCACCATCACTGGTAACTCCAGCCTGACAATCATTGGTGCAGTGACAGCCGAGAAATTGGATGCTTCTGGTCTGACGGAGGCAACCGCTGGAACCACTGGTTTAACCATGACGCAAGTATCTAACCCGGGATCTACTGTGGGAATTAACCTCACCGGCTCCACTTTCGATGATGCTCTGTTTGGTAGTAAGAACAATGACTTCATCAGTGGCGGTACTGGAAAAGACACCATCACTGGTTCTGTTGGTCCTGACCAGATCACATTAGGGGATGGGTTCGATACGGTTATCTTCACCAAGGCTGTGGCTGGAAATGCAGCGTTAAATGTGCAAGCTAGTTACAGCACCGTCACCGATTTCCTCACTGGTGCCACCAAAACTACCACCGACCTCATTACGATTTCAACCGCTGGTGTTAGTGGTGCTACTGCCCCCTTAGAGACCCTTAAGAATACTGCTGTGGCTGCTGGTGATGAGGTGGCGACTATCTCGGTGGCCCAGGGTGCTACGGTTAACCTATCAACCGAGACGGCCAATTTCCTCAGACTCACGGAGACAGGCAATAACACGGCAGGTAACACCGCACAGGAAGGCTTTAATGCCGCTATCGCTGGTGGAGAGATCACTGTTGGTGCGGCTGGTATTGATATTCTCACCTCCTACTACGATTCGGCTAATAGCCAGATGGTATTGGGTGTAGTCAATAGTGGTGGCGATGCGAAGATTAAAGCGACAGATGTTTTCACCGTCATTTCCCGCGTGGAGATGACTGCTGGAGATTACGCTATCTTCGGCAACGCTCAGTTTAACACTTTCATTGCTTAATCCTCTGCCCCTCGGCTAGAAAAAACCTCCCCTTATCGGGGGGGTTTTTGGTTTTTTCTAGTTCTAGGGTTCTACCTTTGCCTCCTGTGAGTAACGCACAGAAAACGGGTTTCTCCGAGAAACCCGTTTTCTACCTTTGCCCCTACTTTTTCAGCTTTTCTGGGGGAAGTAGTAGGGTTAATTCATGAATTAACTCTCATAGTAGGGTTAATTCATGAATTAACCCTACCCTTGATCCCCCCTTAATCCCCCCTTGATAAGGGGGGTGTCGATCCCCCCTTCCCTCCTTGATAAGGGGGGTGATAGCTTCAATTTCCTCGCGACTTTTCTGGGGGAAATCGCTTTAAGAGTTCCTGCTTAGAACACTGTAGGAGTAAAGGGGTAAATTCTTCCGGGGACAGTTGTAAAATCCGGCTGATAATAGCTTGAATTTCTGGGTCTAACTCACCAAAACGGACTCGGAGCAGGTTTTCCACCACCAGACGTTCCCCCTCTTGCAGACCCCGTTCTAGACCCCGTTCTAGACCCCGTTCTAGACCCCGTTCTAGACCCCGTTCTAGACCCCGTTCTTCTCCTTCGGCCAGTGCCTCTTGATAGACTCTCGTTTGTTTTAAATCACTTAGTCCAAACATAGCTTCAATTTCCTTGCGACTTTTCTGGGGGAA
>NZ_JASJFB010000330.1:0-6528 GCF_030065455.1 Microcystis sp. M53602_WE12
CCTGTGGTGTGATTGCCTCTGGCAATATTCCCGTCCGTCTCTACGTTGGGACTTGGATTGTCAGTATCGAACCTTAAGTAGGGTTTGCGGCAAAAAGTTTGTTGGAGGAGGCAGGGTGTGGGGTGTGGGGTGGGGGGTGTGGGGTGTGGGGTGTCGGGTGTGGGGTGTGGGGTGTGGGGTGTGGGGTGTGGGGAGGTGGGGGAATTTCAACTAAAACCCTAAAACCCTAAAACCCCAACCCCTCACTGATCACTGATTACTGATCACTGATTACTGATCACTGATTACTGATCACTGATCACTGATCACTGATGCTTCCCCTTCCCTAGTCTGGACGGTTAGCTTAAAATAAATGTAAGGATATGTAAACTTTCGTAACTATCTCGCCAATTGGCTAACCAATGATCCCAACAACTTCTTTATTCGCACCCGTTGACGATGATCTCCGTCTTTTGACCGATAACTTAAAAAATCTCGTCGGCGCTCGTCATCCCATTTTAGCGGCGGCAGCAGAACATTTGTTCGAGGCCGGTGGTAAACGCGTTCGACCGGCGATCGTGTTGTTAGTGTCTCGCGCTACTATGTTAGACCGGGATATCACTCCCCGTCATCGTCGATTAGCGGAAATCACGGAGATGATCCACACTGCCAGTCTCGTCCATGATGATGTGGTAGATGAGGCGGAATTGCGGCGCGGTGTTCCCACCGTTAACAGTTTATTTGACAATCGCGTGGCGGTTTTAGCGGGGGATTTTCTTTTCGCTCAATCCTCTTGGTATCTAGCTAATTTAGATAATTTAGAAGTGGTAAAATTGCTCTCAGAAGTGATTCGCGATTTTGCTGAAGGGGAAATTCAACAGGGAATTAATCGCTTTGATACCAGTATCTCCTTGGCAGCTTATCTAGAAAAAAGTTACTACAAAACTGCTTCTTTAATTGCCAACAGTGCCAAAGCGGCCGGGGTATTAAGCGAGCAATCGGCCGAAGTTAATCATCATTTATATAATTATGGTCGCGATTTAGGATTAGCTTTTCAAATCGTCGATGATATTCTCGATTTTACCTCCCCTACGGAAGTATTAGGAAAACCCTCTGGCTCCGATTTGATCAGTGGTAATATCACCGCTCCCGCTCTCTTTGCTATGGAGGAAAATCCCTATATAGAAGTGTTAATTGAACGGGAATTTAGTCAGGAAGGAGACATCGAAAAAGCTCTTGATTTTATTCACTCTAGCCAAGGTATTCCTCGCTCAAAAGAATTAGCATCTCAATACGGACAAAGTGCCTTAAAACACCTTGACTGTTTAGCTTCTTCTCCCTCAAAAGAGGTGCTAATCGAGCTAGTAGATTACGTTTTGAGCCGAATTTATTAGGGAATAATAGTTCTCGCCGTAGCAATAGTCCAAGCATCGACTAATAATAAAAATAGGGTGAGAGTAAAAAGAATTCCATACATCCAAGGCTGAGAAAGGGGGCGAATATCAGTCATATCCAAGTTAGTTTTTTCCTCGATTATTTTGACCATGCGATTAAATCCCGCTACTCGCATCGGTAATAAATAGGCTTTTTCTGCGGAGCGATCAAGGAAATAATAAACTAAACCACCCTGTCCTGTACTGCGACATTTAAGTTCTTTTATATCTGTCCAATTTAACCACCAACCAGAGCGAAGAAAAGCGGGAAACCATTGGGGATAGGTAACTTGTATCCCTGTCTCTGATAAAATGACTCTTTCACTTAAAGCTCCGTATAAAGCGATTAATCCTAAGCTGATTCCTAACCAAAGAAAATTGGGATTAACGGGGGAATTAGTGACTTTTGCTAAAAAGGGTAAAGGGATGGTTAACGCCACATATAAACTTAATAAAGTTACCCGAATTACTGGTGATATCCGAAAAGTTATTGTCTCGTTCATTTGATAACCTTAATCAGTAAACAGTAAACAGTGAAAAGAAGGCTCCGAACTGGCCACTTAATACTTTAACACTTTAATACTTAATACTGTTCACTGAAAACTCAAAACTGATCACTGATCACTGATCACTGATAACTGAACAGAGATTTGCACCTCGATCGCAGGTGATTGTTTGACCGTAAACTGTTATTCTAGGCATTAGGGGCGTGATTTTAACTTGCTACAGTTATTAATTAATATTAACACTTATTGACTATTTCTATGAACAATGGTAAGCGCATTTGGGTCTATGACACTACTCTCCGGGACGGGGCCCAGCGAGAAGGTATTTCCCTCTCCCTCGAAGATAAAATTAAAATCGCCAGGGAATTAGATAGAATGGGTATTCCTTTTATCGAAGGCGGTTGGCCGGGCGCAAACCCTAGAGACGGTCAATTTTTCTGGAAACTGCACGAAGAACCCCTAAAACAAGCGGAATTAGTCGCTTTTTGTTCCACTCGTCGCCCCCATGTCGAGGCCCGGGAAGATCGGATGTTAACCGCCATTCTCGCCGCTAGAACCCGTTGGGTGACAATTTTCGGCAAATCTTGGGATCTGCACGTCACAGAGGGCTTAAAAACCAGTCTGGAGGAGAATTTAGCCATGATAGGAGATACGATCGAGTATCTACGCTGTCAGGGAAAACGAGTCATTTATGATGCCGAACATTGGTTTGATGGTTACAAAAATAACCCCGAATACGCCCTTTTAACCCTCAAAACCGCCAGGGCTGCCGGAGCAGAATGGTTAGTTTTCTGTGATACCAACGGCGGCACTTTACCCCAAGAAATCGCCCCCATTGTGGAGAAAGTGCGGGAGCAATTGGGCATCGATCCCGATGAGGAAAATGCGCCTCAATTAGGCATCCATGCTCATAATGACGCAGGAACCGCCGTGGCTAACTCCTTAGCGGCAGTTAACGAGGGCGCACGCATGATTCAAGGCACAATTAACGGTTATGGGGAACGCTGCGGCAATGCCAATTTATGTACTTTAATTCCCAATCTTCAGTTAAAAATGGGCTTTTCTTGCCTAGAAGAAAATCAATTAGGCCGATTGACGGGAACTAGCCGAAAAATCAGCGAAATGGTCAATTTAGCCCCGGATGATCATGCTCCCTTCGTCGGACGCTCCGCTTTTGCCCATAAAGGCGGCATTCACGTTTCTGCGGTGGCGAAAAATCCCCTAACCTACGAACATATTAACCCGGAAGCGATCGGGAATCAGCGCCGCATCGTCATTTCTGACCAATCGGGATTAAGTAATGTGTTAGCGAAAGCGCGCAGTTTTGGCATCGATTTGAATAAAGATGATCCCACCTGTCGGCAAATATTGGAACGTTTAAAAATCTTGGAAAGTCAGGGTTATCAATTTGAGGCAGCCGAAGCTAGTTTTGAGTTATTAATGCGGGAAGCTTTGGGACAGAGAAGCCACCTTTTTGAATTAAAAGGATTCCAAGTTTATTGTGATATGCTCCGGGATAGTGGTAATGCGATCGCGACAATTAAAGTACGGGTAAAAGAGGAAGATTTGTTAGAAGTGGCCGAGGGTAATGGTCCCGTGGCTGCTTTAGATCTGGCTTTAAGAAAAGCTCTAGTCAAATTCTATCCCGAAATTGCTAACTTTCACCTGACCGATTATAAAGTGAGAATCCTCGATAGTGGTTCGGGGACGGCAGCGAAAACTAGGGTTTTAATCGAGTCAAGTAACGGTCAACAAAGATGGACAACCGTGGGAGTGTCTAGTAATATTTTAGAAGCTTCCTATCAAGCAGTAGTAGAAGGAATTGAGTACGGTTTATATCTACTGCAAAACAATCAACTAGAATTATCGGGTCAATTTTGTCCTTTAGGGACAATTTAGGGAACAGTAATCAGTTATCGGTTATCAGGAGTCAGATTTGAGTTTTCACTGAACATTTAACTACTGACTCCTATCTCCTATGTCCTATGTCCTATCTCCTATCTCCCCTGCTCCGTTCTCCCTTATACCTTTTAAACAGGATTTAGTACAATCTCGCCTTGACAGAGTTTAAACACTGATATATTATCAGAAAGAATCCATAATTCTTCCAACAAGAGCAAGCAAGCTTAACTAGGTAGGCTCTTCGTTACTTTTTATGGTTCGATAGGGTGGCATAAATAAACTAAATCCTTATCTGGCAAGAGATTTAATTGATTAGTTCGCTCTAGATCAAAAACAATTGACAAAAATCGCCAAACGTTTTTCTCTATAAAGGTTCCGTCCCTTATAACCCCCGTACATTGCATAACAGAAACCGAAGAACCACTAGGTAATTCAATTGCTCAGCCTGTTGAAGCTGTAAATTTCACATAAAATATTTATTTATGACTACACAAGCTATAGGAAAATCAATGACGTTATTGAATAATAAATCATTGAAAATTACTACATTTTTAACCATTGCATTGATTACTTGGATCGCCCACTTTTGGTATTTTAATCACTTGGGTCTATACGAAGATGATTACGCTTTCATCGGTAACATACTCACCATGGACTTTTCCAGATTTGTTGACTCTGTTAAGAACATGAATTTAGCATTTTTTCAAGGTAGAGTTGTCGGCTTTAACATCCTCTTCTTCTCTGCATACTTTGCTGGAAAATTGGGAGGATTGCCGCTTATTTATATAAGTGCCTATCTATTGGCATTAACCAATAATATCCTCTTTTATCTATTTCTCCAACGTCTCTGGAATCAACCTATTTTTGTCCTGACGGGTACCCTTGCATTTACTTTATTTCCTGCCGATAACACTAGGGCTTTTCTCACTCATATTCACATTTTGCCCGCCATAACCTTTCTTTTACTCGCTTTTTTAAGTTATCTGAACGATAAAAAAATTTGGTCTTACCTATTGATTACTGCTTCTTTTCTTAGTTATGAGACCTGTTTTTTGCTGTTTATCACCGCACCTTTTCTAACCAAAAAGCCTCAGTCGGAGATATTTAAAGAATTAATTAAACATCTATTCATCTTAGGTACGATTTTCCTAGTGGTTTTAATTCTCAGAAAGTTGACTGGTGATAGCCGGGTTGGAGACTTAGATATAGCAACCGCTATTTTTACTCCGATTCGTCAAATAATTACCGGACCATTTGTCTGTTTAGGAACATTTGTCTATCGTCCTTGGCAAACTTTGCACAATCTCAGGGGAGAATTGTTAATTTTTGTGCCTCTTTCATTACTTATGTTGCTATGGCTATTCTTACAAAATTCTCGTTTTTCGGGACTGGATAGTGGGGAAAATTGGCCGATAATTAAACAGTTGAGCCTTTTGGGGATAAGTCTCTTATTCTTGGCCTATCCCTTAACTTTTACCGTTCCTGCTACCCTCATTAGTGGACGTGATTCCCGTGTTCATGCGGCTGGCGTGGTTGGAGCTTCTATTCTTGGGGGAATTCTTGGCTATTTGATTGTTTATTTAGCCAATAGTTATCGGCAAAAAAATCTTGCGGCTCTCCTCTTAGCGACTTATTTTTCTTTGTTGATTGGATTTGGAATTATCGTGCAACAGCAAAATAAACTAAGTTGGAAATATCAGCAAGCTTTTTGGGCTGATGTTATACAATTAGCCCCCGATCTGAGCGATGGACAAGTTATTTTAGTCGATGCTCCTAGTCTACCTTGGGGAAGTCAGTTGTATCCTTTTGCTTGGTCTATGCCCAGTGTAGTCGGTCAACTTTATCAATTTCCTTGGCAATGGAAAAACGTTCCTAAACTATATAAACTCAATCCTGATTGGCAGCTAAAAATCGCTGCCAATGGAGAAATAGCTTTAAATAACGACAATGGATTATTGTTCTTTTATTATCCCTGGGAACCCGCTCGCCAAGTTAAAACTTCGGAAATTATTTTGTTACAGGAAAAAGATGGGAAACTTGTCCGCACAACTACTCCAATTGTTGCAGGAGCTAAGAAATTTTCCTTTAAACCCCTGACTAATTCAACTATAGATTCTTTCGATAAAGGATATCTGTACGATTATTTAATCGCTCCTAACAATAAAAAATCTGTCAATTATTTTCAACCTTTTTAAGGTTAGTCAATGTCGAGTAAAATTTAGCCTTTCTGATTAAGTTTTTGCCGTCTTTAATCACTCTTTTATACCAATTCTCTCTAGGCAAATTACAGATTGAATCTAAGTCCCTCTTAAAAAGGAAAATTTAGAGGGAGCAAATTTTTGTAGTCAGACTTTGGAGCAGTTAAATAACCCTAGGATAATAATCTAGTAACAAAAGAATTTTGCCAACGACGGGCCAAGGCCCGTAGATACATATTAACGGGAAACTGATAATATTCGATAATTAACCAGAGTAAACAAATACCATGGCAAACAAAGGTTAAAATCGACCAAAATAGAGGCACCCATGACAAAGGACTCCCCTCGACCGGAGGAAAAAGATAGGCTCCCGTAGCCACAATTGCTGTGGGAAAAATCACAAATCCTAAACCGATAATTAAGTAAAAACCTGCCATCTCCATTCCTTCTCTCGGTAAACCCTGCCAATACTTACCATTCCAATACCAAGTTAAGGGTAATTGACTATCG
>NZ_JASJFB010000823.1:0-1388 GCF_030065455.1 Microcystis sp. M53602_WE12
AGCAAGAGGACTCCCGTTAAATTTCTCCTTAATTAAAAATATACCAGAAATTAACGTAACGATGAATTGCGACCAGAATCTAAACTAACGCGACAGCGTTTACTTATTGGGAAAGGCTTGATTCTCAAGGTATGTATAAGCTTGACATATTTAAGCGGTAAGTGTTATACTCAAAAGATAGCACAGATGGGTTCAGGCTGATGTTAAATGTTTTAAAAGTGAGAATATACCCAAACAAAGAACAAGAACTAGCCTTAGCTAAAAACTTTGGTTGCGTTCGTTTCGTTTGGAATTACTACTTAAATAAAACTAACAATCAGTACCTAGAGACGGGTAAAGGAATGACCTACTGTGATATGGCAAAAGACCTTACCCAACTCAAGAAACAACCTAATTTTGAATGGTTAGCTGAGGCTACTGCCGCCACCTTGCAGCAATCATTGAAAAACTTAGAATCTGCTTTTAAGAACTTCTTCTCAACAAGAACAAAATTCCCTAAGTTTAAAAGTAAGCACAAAAAACAATCAATCCGTTATCCTGAAAGTTGTTCAATAAGAAATAATGGAATTAAGCTACCTAAATTAGGGGTGGTAAAAGCTAAGATTTCTCAAGTAATAAATGGCCAGATTAAGTCGGTAACTGTTTCTAAAACCAGTACAGATAAATATTTTGCTGCCATCTTGTTTGAGATGGATGACTCAACAACCATTGAAAAACTAAAAATATCAGGGATAGACCTAGGTTTATCTTCTTTAGTTACGGTTTTTGATGGTGAAACAACCTACAAGATTGACCCAATCAAACCTACCAGAAAATATGCTAAACGTTTAAAGCGGAGACAACAAGCATTGTCTCGTAAAGCCAAGGGGTCTAATAATCGCCAAAAAGCCATTAAGGAGGTAGCCAAGGTTCACGAAAAGATAGCCAATACTAGACAAGATTTTCTTCATAAACTCTCCAGAAAGTTGTGCGATGAAAACCAAATCGTTGTAGCCGAGAATCTTAGTATTAAAGGGTTAGCAAGGACTAAATTAGCCAAGTCAATACATGACGCTGGTTTTGGGATGTTGCTTAATTTCTTGGATTACAAGCTAGAAAGAGAGGGAGGAAAACTTGTAGAAGTTGACAGGTTTTATCCGAGTACAAAACTCTGTTCTTGCTGTGGATTTAAAAATGATTTGTTGACTCTCAGTATTCGTGAATGGATTTGTCCAGAATGTGAGAGTCATCACGATAGAGATGAAAACGCAGCCAAGAATTTAAGGGAAGAAGGTATGAGAATACTGTCAACAAATACCGATGGACAGTCGGAATTTCAAGCTTGGGGAGAAACTGTAAGACTCGTTGGTACTTGTACCCAAAAGCGGGTTTCTGTGAATCAAGAATCC
>NZ_JASJFB010000355.1:0-1654 GCF_030065455.1 Microcystis sp. M53602_WE12
GTCAACATTGAAGAAGTTTGAGCGTAGCCTACTCTTTCTTGTCTTTCATACCAAGCTTGTGTTCGTTCGTGGAGAGCTTTATTGTAAACCAATCTTACACAGCCCAAAGTGCGCCGCAATAGCGACTCTTGTTCTGGTGTCGGGTAAAATCGGTAGCGATAGCTTTTCCATGTCTCATATTTTAGCATATATTTCGTAAATGTGCTAATATTTAACAGCAAAGCCAACCTAAAACGGCGGGGTTTCAGACCCAAATTTTCGATGAAATTCTAGAAGGTTATGAGTATGGTTCTGGTATCCAACGGGCAATCAGCTATTATTCGTACAGAGCGTGGATTGACAATCGCCGGTACGCGAATTACCCTTTATGATGTTATGGATTACCTAAAGGCTCAGTATCCCCCCAAGCTGATTCGTGAAAAACTTGGTCTTAATGATAGACAGATTGATTCAGCCCTAGCATACATTGAGACTCATTGTACTGAGGTTGAAGCCGAGTATCAAGAATGCTTGCAGACAGCGACAGAAATTCGTCAATACTGGGAAGAGCGAAATCGTGAGCGATTTGCCAAGATTGCGGCGATGCCCCCTAAGCCTGGTCAAGAAACCATTCGTGCGAAGCTTCAAGAGTGGAAAGCACGCATTGAATCTCAATCATGAACTTTCTGATTGACTACAACTTAACGGGCGATGTTGTTTTATTCTGGGGAACCCTCTCAGCAGAAGGATGGCTTGATCTTTTGCCCATCCGCTTCTTCACCTTTCAGGATGTTGGATTGCCGATGGATAGTAGTGATCGGGTTGTTTGGCAATTTGCTCAAAACACTCAGATGATTTTAATTACAGCAAATCGAAATATGAAAGGAATTGATTCGCTGGAACAAACCATACGTGAAGAAAATACACCCGCTTCCCTGCCAATTCTGACAATTGGAAACCCTGATCGCTTTGATGAAAGTAGCTATCGGCAAAGATGTGCTACCCGCTTGATTGAGATTTTATTTGATCTAGAAAACTATATGGGAGTCGGTCGAATTTTCATCCCATAAGACTGTTGGGGAAATTCAGGGACTTTTTCCCTGAAAATTAGGTAATTGACCCCCTCAAAATCTGTAAAACCCCACACCCCACACCCTACACCCTACACCCTGCCCCTAGGAAAAACTTTTTCAGCAGACCCTAATTAAGACAGGTAAATGAGTCAATTTCACCCACAACGATGATCTTTTTTTTGTGTAGTTTTGTTGCAAAAAAAAAGTTTTTTTGACAAAAAGCACAAAGTATGAATGATGAATTATGAAGTGGGGTAGTGAAGTAGTGGGGAAGTGGAGCATTTGGCTGAAATTTCCCTAAACCCCTAAATCCCTATCACCCTATCCCCTACCTCCTGCCGACCGCCGACCGCCGACCGCCGACCGCCGACCGCCTCCTGACTCCTGATCACTGATTACTGATTACTGATTACTGATTAGGTGTCACCTGATCGATAACCTTGAGAGTCCCGTCATCCTTGACAGTCCAGACATCGTAACTACCGACCACATCGCCATTTTCATCGATATCCACATTGCCACTGGCCCCCTGATAGTTAATATCCTCGCCTTTGCGAATCATTTCCATGGCTTGACAAGCATCGGTTACTTCCGTCCCCGGA
>NZ_JASJFB010000266.1:0-11275 GCF_030065455.1 Microcystis sp. M53602_WE12
AGCTCAGCATCCCTATAAAACTCAAATCTTGGACTTCCATTCCTGCAAAACCCAATGGGCAACTCGTTCACTCTATTTTGAGGGACAGAAGCGAAATCAATTCTGTATCCTACACTACCGTTTGAATTTGGAATTGCTGATAAACACGAGATTCCTTACGAGTTTCAAGGTGCGAAGCTGCAAAGAATTATCGTTACCATTACCGATGATATTATACTAAATCCGTTGAGTAAAGGCTAGTTATGAGGAGAGGCAAAAGGCAACCCCCCCGACGTCGGGGGGTTGATTCATAGTAGGGTTGATTCATGAATCAACCCTACCTTGATCCCCCCTTAATCCTAGGGCGTTGACAATCCCCGCACTAAAGCGACGGGGATTCTTGGTTCAAAGAGATTACTTGCGTAAAATCGGTCAACTAGAAATGACGGGAAACGATTTTTTCGATGGTTGCTTGGGTATCCTGCAGCAGTTTCTCGCGACTATCGCTAGTATTAGTCAGACTAGGCACGAGATTACGAGCTTGTAAAGCCATGTGAAGCTGTAGTTGAGCTACATACTCGCGGATATCTTCACGGGTTTCCGATTGGTTAGGATGAAACATAGAGAAACTGGAAAGGTCTGTCTAGCTGATGGTGTCTTGTCGACAACTCCTATACAAGTTATCACGAGAGCTTAGGTTCCAGTCAAGGGTCGGCCGCAACTCTACACATTTCTCAACACAACTTATCTCTCTTTCATCAATCTAAGAGAGTTAAAAGGAGAAGAAAAGCCTGAAACCGATACAGAGACTATGGTTAAGCCTAGACCCGCCCAACGGTCAAATCTGTAGATATTTACTGTGAATTGTCCAAAAACTTATTTTGAAAAGCGAGATGCGCCTTTTAAGCATCTCCACATCAGCTTAATAAGCGAGCTTAATAGAAGTAGTTAGGGTTTGCGGCAAAAAGTTTTTCGTGGGGACAGGGGGGTTGGGGGGGTTTTGCCTTTTGCCTGTTGCCTGTCTTCATAAGTAGCATATGCTCAACGGATTTAGTATTACTTGTGCAACAATGGTAATTCACCTCAGACAGTGATGCAATTCAGACTTGAATTGGCCTCAGCGCCTCTCGAACCTAGGAAATTAATTTGGCACGACTACTTAATTTCTACGGGTTCTAAATTATCAGCAGGAGTAAAACCAAAGAGACGGGAATAAAAATAAAATTCTGCATCTAATGCTCGTTTTATCGATTCAGCTTGACGAAATCCATGTTGTTCTCCCGCAAAGGGAACGTAAGCGACGGGTAAACCTTTTGCTTTTAAAGCTTGTACCATCATTTCCGCTTGATTGGGTGGAACCACTCGGTCTTCTAAACCTTGGAAAAAGATCACTGGACAGGATAACTGACTGGTAAAATGAATAGGCGATCGCTGATAGTAAATTTCCTTTTCTTCAGGATAAAGTCCCACCAATTTATCTAAATATCTCGACTCGAATTTATGGGTATCGGTGGCTAAAACCTCTAAATCACTAACTCCGTAATAACTAGCTCCTGCTTTAAAAGTATCATGAAAAGTTAAGGCCGCTAAAGTTGTATAACCGCCGGCGCTGCCTCCGGAAATTGCCAATCTTTCCCCATCGACTAATCCCTGATTAACCAAATATTTTGCCCCGTTGATGCAGTCTTCCACATCGACAATTCCCCAATTTCCCAGCAAACGCTGACGATATTGACGACCATAACCCGTACTACCGCCATAATTAACATCTAGATAGCCAAAGCCGCGACTGGTCCAGTATTGCACTCGCAGACTTAAACTAGAGGTAGCCGCGGCCGTCGGTCCACCGTGACTTTTGACTAAAAGGGGCGGTAATTCGCCATTGGGGGCGGTATAATCGGGGTTTTTGGGGGGATAATACCAAGCAGATGCAGTTAGTCCCTGACTGGTGGGAAAAGCAATCATTTCCGGAATCGAGAAATAATCGCTAGAAATAGTTAAATTACTGGAAGATTTGAGGACTTCTCTCGTTCCTGTGGCTAAATCCACTGAGATAACCGCCGTTACTTCCTTGAAAGAACCGCCAATAAAAACTATTTTGTTATCGCTAACTTGTAGGGAAGAAATGTTAGTATCAGCAGTGATAATTTCTTGGAATTCTCGATTAACAGTATCGATACTTCCTAAATACCAACGACCATCTTTTGTATAGCTACAAATAATCTTTGATTCCCCAGCAAAGCCGTAGTTAGATAAACCAAAAACCCAATGAGGATAGGCAAATTCAGCCTCTATCGGTTCGAGAACTGGTTCGATTTGTTCATCGTAGTTAAAGCAATAAAAGTTCCAGAAATTATTGCGATCGCTGGTAAAATATAAATGTTGATCGGCGGACCAGTGCGGTTCACACACCGACTCATTTTCACCACCAGCAATGACCCGAATATTACTCAAATAAAGATGATTAATATCGGCCACCCAGAGAAAAGAACTATCCCAGGGCATATTAGGATGATTCCAACTAATCCAAGCTAATCGAGAACCGTCGGCACTTAAGCGAGGAGAGGTATAAAAATCATCGCCTGATACTAAAGTTTCTATGTTTCCTGTATCCACATCGATGCTGACAATACTATTAACTGGTTCTCGATCTTTTTGGCTATGATCTTCACAAACACAGATTAAACGATTGCCAAATTGATTGAGAATTAAATCCGCATAACGACAGGAATTTTCTGGGGTTAGAGGTTGGGGGAAACTATCAGCAGTTTGGCGATAAATTCTTTGGTCAGCAAAATTACAAAAATAGATAATTCCGGCAACAATTAGATAGGAACCTCCCCCGTATTCATGGACACGAGTTCGCACATTAAAAGGCCCTGGAGTGATGTCTGTAGTTGTGCCGTCGGGGTTTAATTTAACTAAAACATTTCGCCCCTTTTCCTGTGGTCTGCCTTCTAACCAATAAATATCTTCTCCATCTAGGGTTACACCACCAAGACTAATCGATGCTGCCACAATTAGATCGGAGGTAATCGGTGATTTCCAGGAACCGTAAGCTGATATTTGATGAGACATTTTCGACTAAAGCAGTGATTCTAATGGTGAACTAACTTGATCAGGAACGCTGATAAATTAAGAGAATTCCGAGTAAACAGGACAAGGTAGGGATTGGTTGCATCCCTACCTAACTCTCTGTTTTTCTGCAATCGGAGCGGCGGGATTCGAACCCACGACCCCTACTACCCCAAAGTAGTGCGCTACCAAGCTGCGCTACGCCCCGATATTGAACCTTAACCATCATAGCGATAATCGCAGCATTTTGCAAGCTTTTTTTTTCTTCCTTTCTCCCCCATTCCCGGAATTAGCGGCCAGCTATCTAGCTAATTGGGGAATACGTCCTTTTAATCCCGTCATTAATTGCAGGGCAAACAATTTCAACGGGGGGAAACCGCGCATCATTGCCAATCCGAGACGACGGATGACAACGATAGGCGGCCAGTTATTGGAGAACAGGCGATCTAGAAAATCTGTGAAGCCTAAAATCGCTAAATTCTCCGATCTACGCCATTTTTCGTAGGATTTTAGGGTAGAAAGCGCTCCTATATCTTCTTGCTTTTCCACTGCTTCCTTTAATACCTGCGCTAAAGCGGCCGCGTCGCGAATGCCTAAATTTAAACCTTGACCACCGACGGGATGACAACAGTGAGCGGCATCACCAATTAAAGCCAGTCGGGGTTTAACATAAGTATCACTCTGCATTAACTGTACGGGAAAGAGAGCGCGGGGGCTAACTAATTCGAGTTTTCCCAGTAATCCCCCCGTATATGCTTCTAATTTCTTGATAAATTCCGCTTCGGGCATTTCTTGCAGTTTTTTCGCTTCCCCATGGGGATTTGTCCAAACGATCTGACAGCGATTACCCTGGAGCGGTAAAATGCCCATCGGACCGGTGGGCCAAAATCTTTCAAAGGCGGTATCGTTGCGATCGAGTTGATGTTTAATGGTGAAAGCGACACAGGATTGCCAATATTTCCAACCTTTGGTTTTAATTTGCGCCCCTTGCCGGATAGCGGATCTGGCTCCATCGGCCCCGATGACTAATTTTGTGGTGATTTTTCGGGTTTGACCGGCTTCTTCCAGGGTGACAGTGGCTGTTTCTGCTCCGTACTCCACTTCTAACACTTTGGCAGGGGATAACCAGTCAATGCGATCGCAATCTTGGCCAGCATTGTGCAGGGCGGTTAAAATCACTTGATGTTCGCCCACATAGCCCAAATAATCGGTTTTTAGCTCATCGACCACAAAGGGGACAAAAATCGGGTAATCGGCATCAGAAAGGCGAATATGACGAAATTTACCGATACTGGGCGAGATTTTATCCCAGATACCCAAGCCTGTAAAAATGCGGCTCGACATCAACGAGAGGGCATAAGCTTGACGACGGGAGGCGGCCACCTCTAGGGGACGTTCCTCGATCATAGCGATATTTAATCCTGTATTTTTTAAGGCCACCGCTAGGGTGGTTCCGACTATACCACCCCCGACAATGATTAAATCGTAGCTGTCCCGTCTTAACATATAAATATTTTTCTCGAAGATCATCAGTGACTACAATGATCTATTCTGACACGATTTTCGGGGTTGCTGTCGGGTTTGATTCTCTTGACCCTACCTACCATAGACTTTAAAGGGTTTTGTCCGTCGCTGAGAGTTTCGGGTTATCGCTCTTCCTGGAGTTTCGGAAGGGCGATAACAAGCTGCTACAAGCCCTGTTGGCTGATGCTCCTGAGGCGCCAGTCTTCCTCGATACCCCGACGGGTAATCTGGCGGCGCTGGCACTTGCCCGCCGTTGGGGATATGTTTGGGGCAACAAACCGAGAACTTGGCTAAAGACATAACCCGCAAGATCAAGTTTTTTTAACTCTCATCAGATGCAAATGCGTCAAGGCTTTTTTGAGTCCAATTGTCCAGAGCAGTATTGATAGAGTTAAAAACTCCCATTGTTTCGAGCATATTCCCCTGCAACTTTTCTTGAAGTTCGCTAAAAATACTGGTTTGGACATTGAATAGATCATCTACTTTTTGAGCGCCCTTTAAGATCTCTAGATACTTGGCTGTAGTTTCTAGATAGAGGCGCATCAATTCTGCTTGCTTTAGTCCGAGACTGGTCATCGAACTTACATAAATTTCACCCAAGTCCTTAAAAGAATCAGAGGTTGCCTGTAAATTCACCAGCTTCAGTTGGCTTTGAAATAGTTCATTAATACTATCAGTATAAACTTCCCCCAATTCTTTGGTCAAGCTTAGATAACCCTTGCTTAGTTCAGCGAAGGCGCTGGGGTTAACAAAACTTGTTAACATGGCATCCATCGCGTTCACATTAGTGGCCGTAATATTCTTGAAGGACTCTATTGCCAATTTGTTCGAGTCAATCCACTGTTTAACTAGCTCGTTTTGCATGGTAGTTTCCTCGTAAACTGCTTAATGTATTTCTCTGTCTGTGCCAGCAAAAAGATTAAATTATTGAGGGCGCGGTTCGGCCAACCGTTCTAACATAGCGACAATTGCCCTCATCTGGGGAGACTCTCTAGTATAAAAGACAGGATTATCTGGGTCTGCACTAGAATATCCCCAAAAATCCCAGCATCCCTGGGGATTGTAAGGGATTGATGCTGACGGTTCAACCTGGGGATATAGGACAATTATCCTATTGGTATCAGCTATTTCATTGTAACCGGTTTTAGTGTAGTAAGTATCATCAATTTCCGTTGCCCCCTGTTTGCAACCATGAATAGCTACATGAACTTTGCAGCTTTCTTTTTTACAGGCTTCAGGTACATAAACATAAGCCTCCCGACTCATACTCGTCTTTTTACCGTCAATAAACTCGTTCTGGTCAAACCGAATAATCTTGCCACTTAATCTATTAGAGTCAACTGGTGGATTCAACTTGCCATAAATATGCCCTAAAATCCGATGGGATTGCATGAAATCGCAGTCGTTTATAAAGGGTGACTTAGTATCTGAA
The DNA here is from genome assembly GCF_030065455.1 of Microcystis sp. M53602_WE12. Taxonomy (NCBI): domain Bacteria; kingdom Bacillati; phylum Cyanobacteriota; class Cyanophyceae; order Chroococcales; family Microcystaceae; genus Microcystis; species Microcystis sp. M53602_WE12. Next base: position 6,011 of record NZ_JASJFB010000266.1, read on the forward strand.
CATGACACCCTAGACTCCTCGACAATTATGGCATGACCGGCATTGATATTCTTGTCGTATTTAATATTTTCTGAGGGCAAGCCGGCAGCTTGATAAAAATCTTTTACTTTGTCAACTACGACAGTTTTAACTACGCGATCATTTGAACCACTGAATAGATAGACTCGATCATCTTTTAAGTTGTTGAGATCGGCAATTTTGTTGGCACTGGCCAGTTTTTGAGCTTTTTTAAATAATCTTTTCCCATCCGGTCCTACTGACTCAGTCAGAGGATTCATGCAAGTTGATGTCGCTTGCTCGAAAAATTGCTCTGGATCCGTCTCGTAAGAACCTACACAATAAAAAGGACCGCCAGCAATAATACCTGCTCCTACCAGTCTATCTGAGTAGGCGACATGGAATTGAGCCGTCATGAAAGCCCCTGATGAAAGGCCAGAAACAGATGTTTGGCTTAAATCTGCCTGATAACCAGATAGCTTGGGTGCTTCCTCGGCCAAGACCGCCCCATTGAAGCTAAAAATACTAAAAATCAAAACAGCCAGTAGTTTTAATCCTGCCTTAATCATAAGACCTCTTGCAAAAATCGGAACCTATGATATTAATATAAAGTCGAACAAGATCGAATGATATTAAGATAAAGTAAAACACATCGAACTTTGAAAACCCACTTGCCACTTCCCACTTTGCTGTACTTTTTAAACAGGATTTGGTATAACATATCTGGCTAATCTCTGGCAAGAGTGCCTCTCTTAACTAGGAAATCACCATGGAACTTGATCAACGAATAGCCGATTTTTATGACTCCTCTAGTGGACTGTGGGAAAGGATTTGGGGCGAACATATGCACCATGGTTACTACGGTCGGGGCGGCAAGATTAAACTCGATCGCCGTCAGGCACAAATTGATTTAATAGAAGAATTATTAACTTGGGGAAATGTCACCAGTGCTAATCAGATTCTCGATGTCGGTTGTGGCATTGGTGGCAGTAGTCTTTATCTGGCCGAAAAATTTCACAGCCAAGCGGTGGGGATTACTCTATCCCCGGTACAAGCCGCTAGAGCCAGCCAAAGAGCGCAAGAGTTTAATTTAGAGGAACAAGTGAGTTTTTCTGTGGCTGATGCCCTAAAAACCCCCTTTCCTGAGAATAATTTTGATCTGGTCTGGTCTTTGGAAAGTGGCGAACATATGCCCGATAAAAGGCAATTTCTGCGGGAATGTTATCGGGTTTTGCAGCCCGGGGGGACTTTTTTGATGGCTACTTGGTGTCATCGTCCGACCACTTCCCTGGCTGGTAATTTAACGGAAGGAGAGATTAAACTATTAAACGAGATTTATCAGGTTTATTGTCTGCCATATGTGATTTCTTTGCCAGAATACGCCGATATTGCCTGTGAAGTTGGCTTTCAAGACCTAAAAACCGATGATTGGTCCCTATCGGTGGCCGCTTTTTGGGATGTGGTGATTGATTCGGCCCTAACCACAGATGCGATCGCAGGTTTGTTAGCAAGCGGTTATACTACTATCCAAGGGGCCTTATCTTTAGGGTTAATGCGGCGCGGTTACGAGTCGGGTTTAATTCGTTTTGGTTTACTGCAAGGGAAAAAATAATCAGCTTGGCGATGATTACAGTGCAGCGATTGATAATTAGGCGTTGTCAGATCAGAATAGGAAAGATGCAATGCAATCCTTGCTACCCTTCGACCCCTTCAACTCCTTCGACTTGGCTCAGGGCAAGTTGGCTCAGGGCAAGTTGGCTCAGGGCAAGTCAAAGTAATTTGAGTTCCGGTGCTGATTCGGATCATCTTTCAATTTGACAACGCCAATTTTTCCCCAATCCAGTCTTTGACAATAGCTTGTAACGGTAAATCACGACGCTGACTTTCTTGCTCAAGAGCCTCTACCATCCATGAGGGAAACTCAAACGCAATTGTTTGTTCCTCGGAATTAGAACGTTTAATTTTAGTTAAATCCAAGTATTCGATGATATTTTCTCCATCATCAAATTTGCGGTCAAAATCTTCAGCTTTCATAAATTTCTACCTCTTCAGGTCTAGAGCGTCGGACTGAAATAATACGGATTTTGGTTTGACGATAGGTAACTACGGCTGACCAATGCTTACCTGCTATTATACCAATAACAACAAATCGTGGTTCATTTTCTGTTCGGGCTGGAATTTCGACTTTTTGGGAATCTAACCATAATACTTGAGCTTCAACAAAATCTAGACCATGTTTATTTTTGTTAGCTTGGCTTTTATTAGGATCAAATTCAAATTCCGGTTTTTTCATTCTCTTGGCTTCGTTTCCGTGACTGCATCTCAATTTGGTCGAAATATCTATAGGACATTTTGGGCGCACGCAGTTCGATAAACTCACTGACCACTAGGTACTCCTACCAGAATATTATGGTAGTGACTGTATCGGCAAAATTTATAGTACAATTGGGCTAATAAATTTTGGAATTCCCTTGCTGCTGTTATCAGTAAAAAGTTATCAGGTAGAACCCGAAGGGAGCGTCCCCAAGTAAAAGGGAAAGAGATATCACCTGACCATAATCTTGCTGGTTTTCTTGGATCTTGTCCGATGGCTCAGGGCAGATTTGAACTGCCGACCTTGGGCTTATGAGTCCCCTGCTCTGACCAACTGAGCTACTAAGCCGTTGTTTACACAGTTATCAATCATAACACACAATCACCCAATTGCACAAGAGCAAAAAAGGGAAGATTTTTTCTTCCCTTTCTGGGCATCTTTAACGTCTGCCTGGCAGGAAAGCGATGGGATTGACTGCTCCCTGGCCGGAGGGGTGAACCTCGAAATGTAGGTGGGGGCCGGTGCTAAAACCGGTGCTACCCATCTGGGCAATTGGCTCGCCTTGCTGAACAGTTTGGCCGCGACGCACCAACAGACGGCTGTTATGGGCATAGAGAGTGACGCTACCATCGGGGTGACGCAGTTTCACCAGATTGCCATAACCGCCAGAATTCCAACCGGAGGCGATTACTTCACCGGCGGCCGCCGCCACAATCGGGGTCCCCACTGGACCGGCGATATCGATGCCGCGATGAGGTCTGCCCCAGCGCCAACCGAAACCGGAGGTTAACACACCTCTGGTGGGCCAGATAAAGCCGGTAAAAATGGGGGCGGGATTAGGTAAATACTCATCGGGATTAGCGAGGGGAGGAAGGGAAGGTTCTACGGTTTCGCCGACGGGAATTCGTAGGCGGTCATTATATTCTTCCACATTGGTAGGAGCCGAACCGATAATCTGTGGGGGGGTGCTTTGGTTAGAACGCGAACGAAGGGCAGTCCATTGGGGATTAGGGGTTATTTGCGGCTCATCGAGGGTTTCTGTGGGATTATCGACGGGAATAGCGATACTTTTCTGGGTTTCCGAAAGGTTAGTTTCCCGCAGATTAGCCACCTCTTGGCGCAATCTTTCCCGATAGCTGCCGGTGATATTTTCGGGGAATTCTTCCGTCTCCGTGGTGGCGGTTGCGGCGGGCAAATTTTGTCGATTGCTGGGGTTAAAGGACAATCTCGGTCGATCGCCGACCAAGGGGGTAAGATTTTGATTAACTCTAGCGTTGGCAGAGCGGTCGGGAATCACTAGGGTTTGATTAACTTTAATCCGGTTGGGGTTGTCAATGCCGTTTTCCCTGGCTAATTCGGCGGGGGTGATGCCGAGAGCGCGAGCGATCGTGTTTAAGGTATCCCCTGGCCGAACCCGATAAACTTGGTTTTCTGGGGGAACTATGACCCGAGGATTGGGAACGGCGGGAATTTCAGTCACAGGAGCCGGATTTCGTAGGGCAACGCTGGGAATTTCCGGTCTGCTTGTCAAGGGAGGATTAACGGCAATTGTGGCTATCGGGCGATCGCTTTCAGGGGTGGGAACGGGAATCGGGATCACCTGGCTGGTTGGTCGGGGCGATTCTTCGGGAGCAATAACGGGAATCTCGACAGTGGTTGGCGAATTATCGGGAACGAGAGCGGTAGTTTCGGTGACGATTACTGTTTCCCCGGAATCGGACTGATGGGGGATTTCCTGGGTCCGTAGGGCGGCCAAACTTTCTTGGAGACGTTGACGGGTTTGACGCAGACTAGCAGAGGAACTATCCAACTGCTCAGGAGTTGCTGCCGGGGCTGCCGGGGGCAACTGCTCAGGAGTGGGAATTTTTAAGGTTTGTCCGATAATCAGATCGGATTGGGGGGGGAGATTATTGCGGTTAGCGATCGCTGTAGGGGTGGTTTGATAGGTGTCGGCTAAACTCCACAGGGATTCTCCCGGTTTTACCTGATGCTCAACCACTGATGTGGCGATGAATTTGACGGTAGCAAGTGCTTGGGATTGGATTATTTGCGGTTCTTTTAGTTTTTTACCCGCATCCTTGGCTTTTTGGGACAGGTCGATCACTTCCCATTCTAAGGGTACAGAATTGGCGGCCTGGGCTGATTCCGAGGTGGAGTTGAGAAGGCTAGGTACTCCCAGAGAGAGTGCTAATCCCAGTAGAGCAACTGAGTAACGGACTCGGTTAGACTCAGCGGTGCAATTCTGTTCTGGGGTAGCGGATGTCATGGGGTTGGGGATAAAAGTCTCTTTCAAACAGACCTCCTGTGGTGTAAAGAGTTAGCTAGAGCCAGTCGATGAAGCCGATGATTCTAGCTTTCAGCATTAGCCTTGAGGCTAGAGTAGAAGTTAGGCAACTTTCTTTTTAGTCAAAATACCTAAAGGTGACTTTTAGGAGAGATTAACTTAGATTTTGAAATTATGCAAGTCTCCCTCTGACTATTAGCATCGGGATCACGGCAAGTTGGTGACATTTTGAATGTCCAGATTGACGATGCTCTATCTCAGTTGTTCCAAGCTGATCAGCATTTTTGGTCTTGCCAATTTTTGCCAGTTTTTTCATAGAAATTTTTTATCTGTTTGGCAATTTACAAAGAAATTATTAATCATTCGCCGCTCGACAGGAAACAAGGGGCAACGATGGCTATTCAAGGTCAATACCGGATAAATAGGGTTTGCCGAAAAAATTTTTTCTGGGGGCAGGGTGTGGGGTGTGAGGTGTCGGTCGTCCATAGCCAATTAGGTTACACTTCGTCTTGATCAGAAAAAGGCTGTCATACTATTAGGGGTCGAGAAAATCGTCACCGACCTCCCCTCCCATTCAGAACCGTGCATGAGACTTTCACCTCACACGGCTCCTAGTTTGACGGTTCCCTTGTTAAGGATACAACTTGACATCTTTTTGTTGACCTTGTAT
>NZ_JASJFB010000020.1:0-1424 GCF_030065455.1 Microcystis sp. M53602_WE12
AAGCCAGAAACAATTTGAAATGATCAGTGATGAAGATGCTGAAGAAGTAATTAGTATTGCACAAAATGATCACCAAAAAGCAATTCTCATGAGTAATGCTCTGATCAAAAGACTTATGGACTCCCAACAATGCGCTGCACCGGACGGCAATTCCGCTGCGCTCCATAGTGCGATCGCCGATCTGGTTGGGTGTGTTAATAAAATGTAACGCGCCTTATTTTGTTTTAACGCAAGTGATTGTCTCGGAGCAGATTCTAATCAGGTATAATGCCAGATAAGGCAGCAATTTAAGAAAATTTACAATCATGGTATTGCGTCAGATCTGCTCCGCTATATTAAAGAAAAGTTTCCCAAACAGGGCGATGCTATTTCGGTTTAGCTTGAGGGTGCGTTCCCCGAAGCCTTTGGGTTTTGCCAACCAGATTTGGACAGAACTATAATAACAATTGTACTTAACCATGTACAACTCTGATGAGCGTCAACATTGTCAACTTTAGTGAAGCCCAAAAAAACTTTAAATCTGTAATAGATACAGTAGCCAATGATAAAAACTGTACTTTCATTGTCAGAGGAGATACAGAAGATGTTGTTATCATGTCTAAAAGTTATTATGACAGTCTGATGGAAACAGTTTATCTCTTAAGATCTGCAGCTAATGCTCAACATTTGCAAGAAGCGATCGCAGAATATCAAGCAGGTAAAACACAAGAACATGATTTAATCGATGCGTAAGTTGGCTTGGGGTAGTAAAGCATGAAAAGATTATCTTTATTGGCAATCTCAGGACAAGAAAACCCTGAAAAGAATCAATCTGCTCATCCAAGATACTCTATCCAATCCCTTTGAAGGAATCGGTAAACCTGAACCCTTGAGAGAGAATTTGTCAGGTTTTTGGTCCCGTACGGATGAAGCTAATCGTCTTGTTTATGTTGTCGATGATCATTATCTAACAATTATTTCCTGTCGCTATCATTACCAAGATTAGTCATCGCTGTAGGGTGCGTTCCCCACGACAACTCCGAATTACTCCGCCAATAAATTCCTGGGAACGCACCAAGATTTGTTAGCGCTCTCCTTATATATTTATGTCATAATTATTTTTTATTCTGGTCAGCCTAAAAATTAGGTATCGGTTATGAACACATTTACTGCTGTTGTAGAAAAAGATTTTGATACTAATCTCTATGTTGGTTATGTCCCTGGGTTCCCCGGAGTACATTCTCAAGGTGAAACTTTAGATAAATTACGGACAAATCTTTGTGAAGTGATAGAAATGCTCCTTGAGGATGAACAAACAAGATTTGGGCTCTTCGGTTTGTGTTATGCAATGGACGGGGGTTATAAGGGATGGAACCCTTATATAGAAAGGCATTTAGCGATTTTTGTCAATTGTTTTTGCTCTAGAGCGAACTAATCAATTAAGT
>NZ_JASJFB010000428.1:0-12924 GCF_030065455.1 Microcystis sp. M53602_WE12
CAAGGGGGGATTAAGGGGGGATCGGCACCCCCCTTATCAAGGGGGGATTAAGGGGGGATCGGCACCCCCCTTATCAAGGGGGGATTAAGGGGGGATCGAAGCTAAAATCCATTTTTAATTTAATTATAACCAGCTACTTAGGAGAATAAATAAAAGCAATCTCCTGACGACCGGCCACTAACTCCTAACCCCAGGAAAAACTTTTTCAGTAAACCCTAACTAGCAATTGATTGCGATTGCGATCAGAGAAATCGAGAGTCAGAAGTTAAATCTTGGGGCCAAATAGCTTCTAAATCTAACTCCCCACTCTCGATTTTAGGGATTATTTATGCTTCGTAGGGAGTGACACCAGAGAACTTAATTGTCGCCGGTTCCGGGTTTTTGCCGATATTGCGGTCTTTTTTGCCGAAAAATTCACGACCAGCGTTAACTTTTTCGGGGAAGACACCATCAGCAGGGTGGAGATACTGCACTTCACCACTGGGATAAATCCGATAGATTTTGTAATCTTCGATTTTGGGCTTAAATTTCGTCCGGAATTGGGTACCAAGAGCGAGCGCCTGTTCTTTGCGGGCCAAATAGAGGAGATTTTCGCCTTCGTTCATGATAGCGGCGCCACCGGTGGGCATTTCAAAGACTTGTTCTTTGCTGCTTGTCCAGGTGATGGCGTACTTTTCTTCCAGATCGGCTTTGGCGAGTAAACCGCCCGTGCTGCCACCGAACTTAGGAGCTTTTCCAGAAAGTTCTGTCATAGGATTTTGTTCTCTCTACAAAAATAAAGAAAAGGGGTTTTAGGGAATCCTATCACTGACACCCCCCCTCTCTAGTAGTCTTGTCAAGAACTGTAACATTATTTTGTACTAGACTATAGAACTAGGATTTACCGAAAAAGTTTTTCCTCGCGGCAGGGTGTGGGGTGTGGGGTGTGGGGTGTGGGGAGAATAAATAAAATAATCTCCTGTCTCCTGTCTCCTGTCTCCTAACCCCACCAACAAACTTTTTGCCGCAAACCCTAAATAGAACTAAGCGGCTGGCCGATCGCCAACTTGTCTAGGAATCGGCCACCACTTTAATCGATCGCCCGTCGGGAAATTTGCCAACTTAAAAAAATTACCGGAATTAATCCCACTAGGACAATGGCCAGGGCTGGTGCCGCCGCTTCCACTAAACGTTCATCACTGGCGTATTGATAAACGCGCACCGCTAGGGTATCAAAATTAAAAGGTCTTAACACCAAAGTAGCCGGTAATTCCTTCATCACATCGACAAAAACTAACATAGCCGCCGTCAATAATCCCCCTGACAAAAGAGGAATATGCACTTTAATTAAAGTGGCACCGGTGCCATAGCCAAGGCTGCGGGAAGCATCATCTAAACTAGGTTTAATTTTACTTAAGCTCGATTCTAACGTGGAAAAAGCTACGGCTAAAAACCGGACAATATAGGCAAAAATCAGACAGAAAATCGTGCCGCTCAGAATTAAATTGATATTTAATCCTTGATTGAAAAAGTTATCTAATTTACCGAGAGGAATTAAAACCCCCACGGCGATAACTATGCCGGGGATAGCATAACCAGCAGCCGCAATCCGCACAGAACTCTTAAGAGTTTTATTCGGATTAAGTCTTTCCCCGTAGGCGAGAATTAAAGCTAAAACTACCGCAATAATTGCGCTTAAACTGGCCAGAAAAAAACTGTTTCCCGATAAACTAAAAAAGTCATTATTAAAAGTTTCTTGGGCATGATTAAAGGCTAGATAAGCTAGATAGAAAGCAGGGGCAATAAACCCCAGAAATACCGGCACAAAACAGGAGATAATTGCCAAAAAACTGCGAATAAATCCCAGTTTGTACTTAGTCGGTGACTGGAAACGATTGGTCATTTCATAGTAACGAGCTTGACGACGGGAGGATTGTTCAAGGAAAACTAAAACGAGGATAAATACCATTAAAACTGTGGATAACTGTCCCGCTGCTATGCGATCGCCCATACCGAACCAAGTATTATAAATCCCCGTGGTAAAAGCATTAATACCGAAATACTGCACCGTACCAAAATCGTTCAGAGTTTCCATTAAAGCTAGGGCTAATCCTGCCATAATTGCCGGTCTTGTTAGGGGTAAAGCGACGGTAAAAAAACTGCGCCAAGGATTACATCCCAAGGAGCGACTTGCCTCCACCGTGCAGACAGATTGCTCTAAAAAACCGACCCTTGCTAACAGATAAACGTAGGGATAAAGCACCAGTATTAACATCAGAATCCCCCCCCAAAGAGAACGGATATTAGGAAACCAATAATCCTCGACACTATTCCAACCGAAAACACTTCTTAAGAACGTCTGCACCGGACCAAAATAGTCCATCATATTGGTATAAGTATAGGCCAAGAGATAGGCAGGAGCGGCAAGGGGTAGTAATAATAACCATTGAAATTGTTGACAACCGGGAAATTGACACATCGTTGTTAACCAAGCTGTGCCGACACCGATGATTAAAACGCCGCTGCCCACCCCGCACATTAACCAAAAAGAATTAACTAGATAATCCCAGAGAACAGTTTCGATCAGATGTTGCCAGACTTGACTGGAATTAGTTAATAAACTACTGGCAACCGATAAAATTGGCAGGGAAACAAGCAGGGCAATTAGTAAAACCGCAATTGTCCATCCCTGTCTAAAAAAAGAGCGAGATTCTTTCAGCAAAAACATTTTTAATAAGATTGTTAAAGCAATTTTTAGAGAACGGTCTAGTTATGCCTTCTTCGCTTGTGAGGTCAACTTACAGCCAGCAGTTCATTAAGCTTGTTTTTCAGATTTGGCGATGTCATCAGCGGGTTGTAAACTTCTCCTGCGTAAGGTTGCCAAACATAACTAGGGCTAAAGGAGCGAAATACTGGCAATATTCCTAGCTCGCCTGCAAGTGGTTTCGCTAAAACCAGTCCTGGGATAGATAGATTGGATGATTCTTCGATAAGCTCAGTGTATGTTCTAAATTCATCGACTTCAACACCAACCAGTGCATAACGGAAGGTGGGGGCAAATCGTAGGGACTGATAGAGTAAAATACCTAACTCTGTCATTGAATAGGCACTTTCAGGGCTGTCTATTCCCACTTCGCTAAGATTATTTGGTGAAACGCGACACCACCAATTTTCTTCTATGTCTTGGAATGTGTCTGTGCGACATTGGCACTGGCGACCATTTGACAGCAACAATGACATTCCCTGAAAATGTTGAGCAAATTTATCGGCCTTGCTCTCATCAGAACCACATTCTGCGGATAAACTAAATATCCATGCCATTTTCATAGACTCCTATTGTGTGTATGCCACTAATCCACCTTTTCCCAATATTTTTGGGTCTTTGCCAATGCCGCTTCGTACCTTTCTAGAGCCATTGTAACTCTTGGCATGATGCTAACGTGGGTTGGGCTATCTTGGACAGCCTGTAAATCTCCTGTAATAATGCTGTCATCAATCTGCCACAAAGGAGCTTTGCCCATGCCGCCAAATTTTGGCTGTAACTGCTCACTTTTCACTCCTCACCCCCTCACGAACCAAAAAGCCTGTAAACTTGATTTTATAAGGTGGATTTGCTATTATTTGGCTCTTGCAAGCGATGCAAGCACTCCTGAACTGATAACACAGGTACCGATGAATTCAAAAACCCTTGATTATCTCGGGTCAAGATAGCATCAAGTCCTTGAGCTACAGCACAAGCAACCTGAATCCCATCCTCATAATCAGCCAAACCTGAACTAAACGCTACCTCTAGAACCTCCCGGTTTACAGGGCAGATTTCCATTGCTGTCAATGTCTCTGAAACTGCTTGCCGTGCTTGCTCAATACTGCGCGTGTGTCTTCGAGCAATGTAAAAAATGTCCGTGAGGGTTGTGGCTGTGACATACCCGACGATCTGACCGGAATCGATCGCCTGAAATAGTCGTTCTGCATCTTGGAAAAATAGCTCTCTCTGCAATAGAAAATCTAGGAGAACATTAGTATCAATTAAAACTCTCACTAAAGGTATTTCTCCAGCCGACGCTCTTCCAACATGGCAGCTACTTCTTGGTCGGTTGGTGCAAGTTGGTCTGTTTTGAGTAAGCCACGCATCCGTTGAATTGCACCAGCACGATCAGGTCTAGCAATTGGGGTACTCTGCAAGGACTCAATAATGGCGCTAACCAGCGCAAGTCGCTCGCTCGGTGATAGCTTAACCGCTTCTTCCTTTAGGTCTTGTAGTAACATAGACATTCCTTGGGGCTGAATATTCTGGAATTTCTTAAAAATAATTATAACCCTGATTTATGATCAGGGCTGTAGGGCGAGTTAGCAACAACGTAACCCGGGGAATATCAGGAAATTGATGGTGCGTTACACGAGAAAAAATTAGTTAATCAATAGGACTAGGTCATTGGCTCCTAAAAATTAGGATTTCTCTAACAGTTTGCGGTAGTCAAACACGCGAATGAGCGTCCCTTTTTTGGGTAAATCGGCGGCACGAATCCGTAATTTATTGTCCTCGATCAAACGGATATTTTTATCCTTGACTAACTTGAGAAACTCATCTACAGACACCAATTCACAGGCATTTTTATCGGCGGCACTGGTAAAGTATTGAGTTGGTATAGCAATTCGCGGTTGTAAAACTTCGATCGCCTGTTTTGCTTCTTGGGGATTATAATTTTTTGGACCACCTCCCACGGGAATAAAAGCTAAATCCGGCGAACCTAGGAGAATTCTTTGTTCTAATTCGATTGGGGCCGCTGCCCCCCCTAAATGGACAATACTAATCCCCGCTTGGGTCCAACGCCAGGCCACATTCATACCGAAACGTTGCCCACCCATGCGATCGTGGGCGATACTAATACCCTGTAGTTTTAATTTACCCAGATCGTAGGCCCCCGGCTCAAACAAAATTTTCGGATTACCGGGTAAACCCTCGGCCGCCCCTTCATCCCACAGTTGACTACTAATTAAAACGATATCTGCTTCTACTTTTGGCAAAGGAAAACCCGCCGTACAACCAATTGCCCGGAAAGGATTAACTAGGACTCTTTGCCCTCCTCCGGTGAATAAAAAGCAACTATGACCCAACCATTGAACTAAGAGGGAATTATCGGGTTTTTGGGGGGAAGTGGGGTTAGTGGGTTTCGGTTTAGTTTCCGCTAAAACTGAGCTTACTGCCACGGTTAAGAAACTTGCCCCCGCCGATAAGATAAAATCTCGCCTTTTCATAAATGTAGATGCAGAATTAATCAATTGAAGGTTAATTTCAGGGGTTGGGGATTAGCAAACACTAGAGGGATCGCAGAAAGTTTCTTAAAAGTTCCTTGCCAGCAGTGGTTAAAATACTTTCGGGATGAAATTGTACTCCTTGAATGTGGGGGTAATCCCGATGACGGACTCCCATGACCGTGCCATCTTCTACCCAGGCCGTGATCTCTAAATTATCCGGCATGGTGGAGCGCTCGATCACTAAACTATGGTAACGGGTGGCAGTAAAAGGATTTTCTAAGCCTTGAAATACCCCTTCATTGTTGTGATAGATTGGGGAAGTTTTGCCGTGCATCAAGACTGGGGCCCAGACCACATCCCCTCCGAATACCTGACCGATACTTTGATGACCGAGACAGACCCCCAAAATTGGCAAACGGGGGCCAAATTTGGCGATTAATTCCAGAGATATGCCCGCATCGACTGGACGACCAGGACCGGGGGAAATGACAATCCCATCCGGCCGCATTTGTTCGATTGTGGCCAAGTCGATTTTATCATTACGATAGACCTCGATCGGCACAGCGATCGGGAACTCGGAGGCTAATTCTCCCAAATACTGGACTAAATTGTAGGTAAAACTATCATAGTTATCGATGACGATTATCAAGAGTCCCTCTCCTTTCTTTAGCCTCGCTCAGTATTTTTATTCTACACCCCGGCTGTCTCGATCGAGATAGCCGGGGTGTAGGGGGTAGGCTATTTTTGAGCAGTCAGCTAGAATCTGCCCGGAATTGCTAATTAGGGTTTGCGGCAAAAAGTTTTTTGTGGGGACAGGGTGTGGGGTGTGGGGTGTGGGGTGTGGGGTTTTGAGGGGGTCAATTACCTAACTTTCAGGGAAAAAGTCCAGGGATTTTCCCCCCGATCACTCCCAGATCTGGTACTTTTTGATTGATAAAAAGTCTAAAATTATTACCCAACAAGGTTTTTAGATTTATTCAGCAAACCCTAATTACAGCCTAAACTATCTCTGGTGGCCACTCCCGTGACTGGATTAATGCCATCGGCCCGTTCACACATTAACTTGACCTGATAGTTATCAATCACCGCGTTAGTGAAATCGGCCCCGGTAATAATTGTGTCATAAAAACGGCTGCGAGTAGCGATCGCATCGGTAAAAATAGTATTAGTTAAATCGGCAAAATCGAGGGTAACTCTATCTACCAAAGAGGCGGTTAAATCGGCCCCTTTTAAGTTAGCTTTTAAGAGGACAGCCTCGGTGAGAATGCTATAGGATAAATCGGCACCTTCTAGGTTAACTCCCCGCATCGCAGCAGCTGCGAAAACTCCTCCGCGCAAATCCTGATGGGAAAAATCCCGATCTTGCAGCTGGGCAAAACTATAGTTAATCGTTTTATCTTGGGCCAAAGCCACCGGACGGGCCGCGAAAAGTAGCCAAAGAATCGCCAGCAAAATAATTAAAACCAGACTGAAAAAATTTTTCAACATTGTTACTGTTGAGCGTCAAAAAACTGGGACACATCATCACCCACCCGAATAGTTAGGTCTGAGTCTAAAGCACCAGTGGAGGATGATTCTACTTTACCGATTCCCAATTGATTTTTCAAGAGGTTAGCGGACTGAACATCACCTTTTTGGGCAATAATTGCGGTGGTTTCTAGCTTTTGGGAGGAGTCATCGCTAATATAAACATTTGTGTAGCCCTGTTTGGCCAGATAATTGCGAGTACGACGGGCTAAACCTTTGGTATGGGTGGCATTTTGAATGGCAATCCGCAGACTATAAACGGAGGTTTCTCCCCCCCCATAGTTATCGGTAAAATTATTAGCCACAATGGTTCTAATTTCGCGACGGTTCAAAATCCAATAACTGCGACCATCGTATTCCTCGAGGTTGTTAAACCGGCCGGGGAGTAGGATCATTCTTAAGTCATCCTGTTTAATTTCCCGTCCAAAATTAGCGATAGCCAGCATTTCCTCGACGCTTAAGTTCGTATCGATATATTGTTGTAAAACCTGTACTGCTTTCGGGAGACTGGGGAGAATTGTCGGACTAAAAATCTTTTGTTGGAGTGCTTTTAATAAAATTTGTTGTCTTTGTACGCGACCAATATCGCCGTATTGCGGGTTACGAAAACGGGCAAATTGTTCTGCTTGGTCGCCGTTGAGATTTTGCCAACCCTCTTGTAAATCAATTTCTAATTTTTGGGTGACATCTTTATGATACATTCGTTCGGGTACATAAACTTCTACACCCCCGACTAAATCGACTAATTCCTTGAAGGCATCGGTAGTCACCCGCACATAGCGATCAACGGTGACATCCCCTAAAGTATTAGTGACCACTTCTGCCGCTAGAGTCGGTCCACCGTGAACGTTAGCATCGTTGATTTTAGTAAAACCATGGCCGGGGATTCTGACGCGGCTATCGCGAGGGATAGACAACATTCTCACGGTTTTATCGCTAGGATCGAAGCGCACTAGGAGCATGGTATCGCTGCGACCTTTAAATACATCGTCGCTGTTTTTGGCATCTAAAACTCGATCGATGCCCATAACTAAAATATTAACAGGACGAGAAAGCTGCTGATTGATTAAGCTATTCCAAGCTTGATCCTCAAGGATGTCTGTTTGGGTGGGAAAAGATGTTTTTTGGAAGATAGCCCCAATTGGTGCGGGTAAGGGACTAATTAAAGCGACGGCAGCCCCAACAGTGGCGGAAACTAGGGCGGTAAAACTGAGGGTTATTCCCCAAAATAAGCCCTTTTGTAGGGGAGATGCTTTTTTTAAACCGGACATGACTGAACTGACCACCGCGACGGTATTTTCTGAGTTTTGGCTGTATTCTTGCTTTTGAAACCGCCCCGAAACATTGGCCATGGACTAACCTCAACATCTGATTAAAAGCTTACTTTAAGTAGGGAGGAACAATTATTTGTAGGATGGGTTAGCGGTAGCGTAACCCATGCGGGCGTTGGGTTTCATACTTCAACCCAACCTACGTTCATCTTATATTTAATTCCACCCACCCAGGAGGTGACTGTTGATCGATAGAATCTATCTCTAGCCCAAAAGTTCCAGATATTGGCCACTCCCCTCTCGCCGGCTATTGTAACATATTGTTAAGGAAATGGCTATCCTAGACCTGTTGTAAAAATCAAAAATTGTTGTTAGGGTTAGGAGTTGGTGGCCAGTAGCCAGTAGTCAGGAGAATTAAAAACGAATAATAAACGATTAAATGCTCTATTCACCGATTGTATGCCATTTAATCCTTATTTTTGCAGTTTTTGAACCCTGAAAGGTTAATTATGCCATAGGTTTAATAATTTTTCAGGGATTCAGTTCGGTTATAGATTATCTTTATGGCCAAGAATTAAGGCTCTCTTAGGTTTGGTGGGTAAAATGTATTCTAAGATACAGTCCTGCTGGCGAGCGAGTGGAAGGAACCACAGAGACACAGAGGACACAAAGAAAGATTGATCGCTTCTATAGTAAGTTAAACTGCTCACACAAAGAATAAGAGAGCCGAATTAAGAGAGGTGGAAACTTGAAGATGACAGAACGAACTAAGGTTATTCTCCTCGTTGTTATCCCTTTGCTTTTGGCTAGTAATGCAGTTTTTTCTGTCAATAAATTCTGAGCTATTTTTTATGAAAATCATCTCTCTTACCCCATCATTCAACCAGGAATATCTCTGTATAAGAGACTTAAATCTCTACAATTCTCCCAGTTGTCAAGAGTTAGCGACCCAAGCACAACAGGGAAGACAATTAAAATTTATTTCCCTAGAAATTACCGAAAAAGGGCTACAAATTCAGCTAAGAGAAGATAATTATTTAGCTTGGTTATGCGGAGAAGATTTAGATGCAATTGCGGTGGCCACCACAGCTTATCAAAAAATTCCTCTAACTCGTTCCGACATAGAAAAACATATTCCTGAGATTATCACTTTTACTCAGGAAGCAAGGAACCGTACCAATCATTATCTCTGGGGTGGAACCCTTGCACCTAATTACGATTGTTCAGGATTAATCCAGGCTGCTTTTGCCACTTTTGGTATTTGGTTGCCGAGGGATTCCTATCAACAGGAGGCTTTTTGTCAAAAAATAAACCGAGAGGAATTACTCCCAGGAGATTTAATTTTCTTTGGTGATAAAAGAGTTAATCATGTGGCTTTATATCTAGGTAATAATCAATATATCCACAGTTCAGGAAAAGAAACAGGTAACAATGGTATCGCTATAAATCTACTTACTGATGATAGGGATAGCGTTAGTCGTCATTATTATCAAAAATTATGGAGTTTCGGTCGAGTTATGCACAATTAATCAGTTATCAGTTATGGGTTTACTGTTCACTGTTCACTCCTTACTCTCCCCCATAGGTAATCATGTCAGAAAACATCTCCCTAAGCGGTCTGTCAATTCGTCGTCACATAGGAGTATTGATGTTAACTATAGCAGTTATCATCATCGGTCTTTTTTTTCTAAATCGTTTAGAAGTGGACTTGCTTCCTTCTATCACTTATCCCCGCATTAGTTTAAGGATGAATGTACCCGGAGTTTCCCCGGAAGTCATTCTCGAAGAAGTAACTAAACCCCTAGAAGAAGGAATGAGTGCCACCGAGGGAGTAGTGCAAGTTTATTCAGAAACTCGCGAGGGGAGGATGCGAGTAGATTTATTTTTTCAACCGGGGGGAGACTTAAATGTCGCTTTAAATGAAGCTACCGAAAGTTTTAATCGTGTCCGACAAAATTTACCCGATATTATTGAGGAACCGCGCTTAAACAAATTTGAACCCTCTCGTTTACCCGTCTATGAATTCGCTCTCGTTTCTGATACCCTACCCCTAAAAGATTTAAGATTATTTGCCGATGAAGAATTAGGGAGAGAATTAGGATTTGTGGAAGGAGTGGCAGTGGTGGACGTGATTGGGGGAGTTAGAGAAGAAATTCAAGTTAATATTGACCTGCAGCGATTACAATCTTTAGGAGTGGGATTAAATCAGGTTTTAGACACCCTAAAAAGACGCAATCAGGACATCTCTGGGGGCCGACTACAGGGAGAAACCGGGGAACCTTTAACCCGTGCGGTGGGGAAATTTAAAAACGTAGCGGATATCCAAGATTTAGCGCTGACCGATAGTAATAATCCCGAAGAAAAAATCTATCTGCGGGATGTGGCCAGAGTTATCGATGGGACAGAAGAACAAAGAATTTTTGTCACCCTAAATGGAAAAAATGCCGTGAGGGTTAGCGTCCAAAAACAACCGAATGCGAACACGATTGCTGTGGTAGAAGGGGTCAAAAAACGCATTACAGAATTAAAAAAATCCGGGTTAATGACCGGGGGAATACAAGTCGTCACCACTACTGATGAGTCTGTATTTATCCAAAACGCGGTTAATAACGTGGTTTCCTCGGGACTAGCGGGGACAATTCTAGCAGGACTGACTGTATTCGTCTTTCTCGGTTCCCTGCGACAGACTTTTATCATTACCCTAGCGATTCCTCTTTCTACCCTCGTCGCAATTATCTGTATGAAGTTATTCGGGTTATCGATAAATGTGTTTAGTTTGGGAGGATTGGCCCTAGGGGTGGGTATCGTGGTGGATAATTCCATTGTCATGCTGGAAAATATTGCCCTCAAAGTTAATCAAAACCAAAATAAGCGAGATTTTTTAGAAATTGCCCGTAATAGCAGCCAAGAGGTAGAATCTGCTTTATTGGCCTCCACTGCGACTAATCTCGTCTCTATCCTGCCATTTTTATTACTGGGTGGTTTTATCTCTCTGCTGTTTAACGAGATTATCCTCACTATCAGTTTTGCTGTGGCTGCTTCTCTGTTGTGTGCGTTAACTGTTGTTCCCATGTTGGCCAGTCGTTTGTTAAATATGGGGGTTGACCGTGGTATCCATCGGTTTTGGCTCTTAAAAGTCTTTAGTCAACGTCTAGAAGGTTTAACCATCCTCTACGGTCGTTTTTTAGCTAAAATCATCCACTACAGAATACCTGTTATCCTGCTGGCCTTTTTAATTTTAGGGGGAAGTAGTTTCTATCTCTGGCAATATATCCCCCAGGAAGTCTTTAGTCGTATTCAAACCGGACAGGTGAACGTTTTTGCTCAATTTCCCCCGGGTACCAATTTAAATACTAACCGTCAGGTGATGCGGGAAGTAGAAAAGATTTTATTATCACAACCGGAAACTGAGTATGTTTTTACTACCAGTGGCGGTTCTCTTTTTGGCACAACTACCAATGAAAATATTTTGCGCGCTTCTAGTACGATTAATCTCAAACAAGGCACTAATACAGAAGCATATATCGAACGCATGAGCAAAGCACTAGAGCAATTAAACCTCGTTAACGTGCGTTTGCGTCTCACCCCCGGTCAAGTGCGCGGTATTATTCTTAATAACTCTCCCTCCGTTGGTGCCGATGTGGATGTGATGTTACAGGGACGCGATGGGAAAACTTTAGAGCAAGCTGGTGAAGAAATCCTCAGTATTCTCGATGAAAAAGTCCCTAGTGCGCGTTTTCGTGCCGATGCTGACCCCAGACAACCGGAAATTCAGATTAAACCCGATTGGACCCGCTTAAATAGTTTGGGATTGAGTACCCTGGAAGTGGGACAAACGCTACGGACCGCTATTCAAGGATCGATCCCCACCCAACTGCAACGGGGAGAAAGATTAATCGATATCCGAGTGCAATTGGACCCCAACTCGCGGCAAAAAATTAGTGACATATCACAAATACCTATTTTTGTCAATAGACAAGAAGACTTAAAATTAGCAGATATAGCCCGGATTGAAGCGGGAAAAACCCCCGGAGTCATCCAGAGAATCAATCAGCGTCAAGTTTTTATTATTATCGGCAGTTTAGTCGAAGGGGCGAAATTAAGTGACGCACTCGTGGGGGTACAATCGGTTTTAAATTCCACTCCCTTACCCGATGGTATCAGCATTTTACCCAGTGCTGCCGCCACGTCTAATCAAGAAATTCAGGGTTCTTTGGGTTTATTAGCGGGTTTATCAGTATTTTTAGTCTTTGTGGTCATGGCCGTGCAGTATAACTCACTCATAGACCCTTTGGTGATTATGTTAACCGTTCCTTTAGCCCTAGCGGGGGGAATTTTCGGACTATATTTGACCAAAACCCCGATTAATGCCATTGTCATCGTCGGGGTGGTTTTATTGGTGGGCATTGTGGTTAATAACGGGATTATTATGGTGGAATTGGCGAATCAATTGCGGCAAGAATTCGGTTTTACTCGACTACAAGCTATTTTAAAGGCCGCTCCCCAACGTTTACGACCGATTTTAATGACTACCGTGACCACGGTTTTAGGTTTATTTCCCCTCGCTTTAGGATTAGGAGAGGGGGGACAATTCCTGCAACCTTTAGGAATTGTCGTTTTTTCGGGTTTGTCTTTAGCAACTCTGTTAACTCTGTTTATTATTCCCTGTTTTTACGTTTTATTCTCTAGAAAATAATCCCCCTGCACAGTGGGAAGTGGGGAAGTGGGGTGTGGGGTGTGGGGTGTGGGGTGTAGGGTGTGGGGTGTAGGGTGTAGGGTGTGGGGTGTGGGGTGTAGGGTGTAGGGTGTAGGGTGTGGGGAGAACAAATAAAAATAATCTCCCGACTCCTGACTTGAAAGAGGGTGTGGGGAAGTGAGGAAGTGGGGAGAA
>NZ_JASJFB010000443.1:0-5440 GCF_030065455.1 Microcystis sp. M53602_WE12
AAATCCTTATCTGGCAAGAGACTTAATTGATTAGTTCGCTCTAGATAAAAAACAATTGACAAAAATCGCTAAATGCCTTTCTATATAAGGGTTCCATCCCTTATAATCCCCGTCCATTGCATAACACAAACCGAAGAGCCGCCGGATCTAACCCTTTTATTGGTTCTGGAGAAATCATTCCTGGCTCTAGCTGGACGGTTCCTATTACTCGCAAGAAGAAACATCAAGAAAAATCTGAAGAATGGGAAAATTCTCAAGAATACATTGAGATTGCCGTTGACCAGTTTTATCAAGCCACTGATCGAGAGATTGACAAGCTAAATTTACCAAATCTAGAAATATTGAGTCGCTTATATATTGATGGCTTTGAGCTAGAGCCTGATGGGAAGCTGCTGATGAACACTACTTCCCGTCCAGCCGTAATGTTTTTAGACGACCCACTTTTAATTAAAGAACAGGGTGACGTGGCTGGCAAAAAAAGAGCCTATCGTATTTATAGATATGTTGACCAAGAAAGAGATTATATTCTTTCTTACTTTCTGCGCTTTTATAATGCAGGAAAAGTCACTTTTGTTGAGTCATCAGCTTATATACTAACTGGAATTGATCGGCAAAGATTTAGTTTGAGTTCGCTTCTTGAAGATGGTCCATTATCTCGAACATTAAAGATGCTATTGGGTACTATTATTTTTGCATCTGGTATCTATTTAGGGTTGTCATTATGGTATGTCGTTGTATTTTCCTTCTACCTTTTTTACTGGAAGTTTAATGATGCTCGACAACGGCGGGCAGCAGAGTTTCAAGAAGAGTATAATTATGGATTAGAACAAACTTTCCGTGAGTTCATTGCAGAACCTCTAGATTTAAGTCAAAGAGCCAGGAGACAACAAACAGTAAATTTAGCAAAAAATCCTCTAAGTCGTTCAATTAAAAACTTTATTAGCCAACTGAGAAGAACTCCTTTGGGTATCCTTATTCTTATTATTCTTATCTTAGCTTTTTCCCCTTTATTCATTATTTTAGCTATTTTTATATTTTTTGCTAATCGTTACCGCCAATTAAACACTGATTTAAAAGTTAGTTTTGATTACTATGGTACTCAAGATGTCCTGATGTACTGGAAATCAATACAAAATGGGATTTTTTTCAGTACCATTAAACTGCTAAAGAGCCAGGGGATTGACTCATCTGAATTTGAAAGATCGGTCATAAGTATTATCAATAATGTTACGAGAATTACGGCGGGAAATATTACCAACAGCCAAATCGCTGTGGGGTCAGGCTCTACTTTTTCCCAAAGTACAGGAACATCACAAACACAAAGCTCATGAGCAGGAAAGGAGGTTATTATGAACCAGCGTAAAGACTATAAATTCGGTGATATTCATGGAAGCCAAGTTGCCATTGGTGATAATAGTAAAACAAGTCAGGATATGGAAACTAATGCTTCTGAAAAAAAGCAAACCCTAGCTGAAGCAGCAGCAGAGATGCAATCTTTACTAAAACAATTAGAGTCAACTTATCCTACTGATACCTATAAGGGTAAAGTCGCATTAGCTGATGCGGTTGTCGAGCAGATAGACAAAACCCCAAGTTTGACAAGAATATTCAGTGCTTTAAAAGCGGGTAGTATTAGTGCTTTAGATTCATTGCTAGACCATCCGGCTGCTAGTTTTGTTATCGGTGCTTTAGAAGACTGGCAAAATAACAATAGATCGAAAGCAATTGACGAAAATCACTAAAATTTCGGTTCTTCGTTATTTGGTATGGTTCAATAGGGGAGCATAAATCGACTAAATCCTTATCTGGCAAGAGACTTAATTGATTAGTTCGCTCTAGATCGAAAACAATTGACAAAAATCGCCAAATGTCTTTCTCTATAAGAGTTTCATTCCTTATAATCCTGTACGTTGCATAAGACAAACCGAAGAACCATCTGGGTTGTAATAAACCTACACCTGTCAGCATCCCACACCCCATCACCCCACTTCCCCCCGGTTGAGTTAGCGGGTTCGGCTTCGATCTGTCAGAATACAAGTATTGAAACAAACCTTTTAAGAGGCTTCATGGTGGAAGTTAAAGTCGTTCCCCCGAAACGCAATTGGGTTCAGACGTGCTGGCAATCCCTGAATTCCTTATCCCGCTTACTGGTGATTGCTCTAGCCGCACCACTTGTCGTCCTGAATGTCTGGGCATTATCGGCAATTTTTGGCTATTTTGAATCTTTATTTGTTATTTTACTGATAGCGGCCGTTCTATCTTTTCTCTTGGGTTATCCGGTGACTTGGTTGGAACGTCAGGGATTAAAACGGGGTTTAGCTGCAATCGTGGTTTCCCTGATCACGATTTTAATTTTTGTGGCCGTGGGCATAACCCTAGTTCCCCTAGTCTTCACCCAAGCACAGCAATTTGTCAACAGATTGCCAGAATGGTTAGACTCGGGACAGCGCCAACTGATGCAACTAGATACCAAAATCGACACGATGAATCTACCGATTCCGATCAGTTTCGATGGTGTTATCGCTCAGTTTAACAGTCGTTTAGGGGCAGAATTGCAAATTCTAGCGGGAAGAAGCGTTAATTTAGCCCTTAATCTCACGGTTTTTACCGTGGTGCGGGTGCTTGATGTGCTGCTAACCATTATCCTCACCTTTTATCTACTTCTCCACAGTCCCGATATCTGGAGGAGTATTATCCAATGGTTGCCCAAACCCGTCCAACAACCCTTTTCCCTAACCCTACGCTTAAGTTTTCAGAATTACTTTGTCGGACAGGTAATTTGCGCCACCTGCATGGCCCTGGGATTAGTCACGGCATTTTTATCGATTAAAGTCCCTTTTGGTCTCCTATTCGGTCTGTTGATTGGCACCATGGCCTTAATCCCTTTTGGGGGAACTGTAGGCATTGTCACGGTGACAGCTTTACTAGCTTTGCGCGATATTGGTTTAGCTCTGCAAGTTTTAGCCGTGGCTGTAGTGGTGCAGCAAATTGTCGAAAATGGCATTGCTCCCCGGATTTTGGGCAGTGTCACTGGGTTAAATCCCTTTTGGGTGTTGGTCTCGGTCTTGACGGGGGCGCGAGTGGGCGGTTTACTGGGGGTGATTGTCGCGGTTCCCATGGCAGTAATGATCAAGGAAGCTTTGGAGGTTATCCGTCAAGTGACACCAGAGGAGACAAAACACGGGATAATTAAACCCTCTCTCCCCCTAGAATCAGAATCCTCTAGCGAGGTGGTTTCTCGCTGAAGAATGACTGACGGCATGATCTAGGGCGATGTGAGCAGTAATATTGGCCGGGAGAAATCGGCAATTTTCTCGCAGGTTCTTGGCTTTTCTCCCTCGATCGAGTTATGATATCCATATTGGTAGATTAACTCCACTTGCCCTGATCGCTGTCCCTGACAAGCAAGGACAAATCAAGGCTTGAGGATGCCTTGCTGGTCTCTGGGGCCTGGCTTATTGGGAGATTAGCTAACCAATTGTCTCTAAACTCGGATAATTTTAAGAACGGGTCATTGTCTATCCCGATAAATCAGCAAAAAATCGATATTTTGGTTAAATAGGCTACATTAACAGCCAAGTTTCTATCGTAAGCTCGAAGTTAAGACATAAAGTCAATATCACCCTCCGATTGCAATGAGAAAATGTTTGAATCGCTTAATATTTGGGCTTTTCAGACATTTTTTTTGTGGATTGATACTAAATCCAGTTATTAAAAACTGATTTAGTATGACATGGACAAACACCAACAGACCATGATCTGGAGAGATCGTCAAGAAAAGTATCAGAGTGAACTCTTGGAAAAGAATTGGTAAAATATAATTAGTAGGGAGAGTATTGCTGTTAATGTTTCGCTTTTTAACGAGACGTTAACCAAGCTCAAAGGCAAAAAATAGCAGTAATTTGCTAAAAGCTAAAAGCCGATAGCTGACTGCTCTATATATCTCTCGTATTCTTTACTTGTCGAGTTCAACACGACCCCTTTATGGAATCAAGCAACCCGTCAGGGAAGACTTCCGAACCTCCTAGTCATAGGTGGGCCAATTTACTCGGAACCATGATCGCAATTCTGACCCTAACGTTACCCTTGTTAGCGATTGGATATAACTCCACGCCTAACTATACCGAAGAACCCCTTACCGGTAACACATCCTACTCCCTAACGAGGCAAATGAGGTGACAGAATTGAGATAGACGATTGCCAAAATAAAAATTTTTTTCTTCGTCCCGATCCCCCTTATGAGTAAAATTTGGATCGGAGTCAATCAAAGTGTGTTTTAATTTTGCTTGCGCTTTTAGGTGACTCTAAAGGCGCTATTGTCTTGTATTTGGAGAAAGCTTGTGGATTTATCGCGCATTCCTGCCCAACCGAAACCAGGTTTAATTAACGTTTTAGTGGAAATTACCGCCGGCAGTAAGAATAAATACGAGTTTGATAAGGATTTAAATGCCTTTGCTCTCGATCGCGTTCTCTATTCTTCGGTACAATATCCCTGTGATTATGGTTTTGTTCCCAATACCCTCGCCGATGATGGCGATCCTTTAGATGGTATGGTGATCATGGATCAGCCTACTTTCCCCGGCTGTGTGATTACGGCGCGTCCCATTGGTATGCTAGAAATGATCGATGGTGGTGATCGCGATGAAAAAATTCTCTGTGTTCCCGCTAAAGATCCTCGTTATGCAGAGGTAAAATCTCTTAAAGATGTCTCTCCCCATCGCTTGGAGGAAATCGCCGAGTTTTTCAAAACCTATAAGAATCTAGAGAAAAAAGTCACAGAAATTCTCGGTTGGAAAGATGTGGACGCAGTAACCGCTTTAGTTGAACAGTGTATTGCTGCTTATAAGTAAGGTTTGCGGCAAAAAGTTTGTTGTGGGGTTAGGAGTCGGGAGTCAGGAGTCAGAATTCAGGAGTCGGGAGATAGGGTGATAGGGATTTAGGGGTTTAGGGAAATTTCAGCCAAATGCTCCACTACCCCACCACCCACTTTCCCTTTTGGAGTTAGCGGGTTAGGCTTCGATCTGTCAGAATACAAGTATTGAAACAACCCTTTTAAGAGGCTTCATGGTGGAAGTTAAAGTCGTCCCCCCGAAACGCAATTGGGTTCAGACGTGGTGGCAATCTCTGAATTCTTTATCTCGCTTACTGGTGATTGCTCTAGCTGCACCACTTATAGTTCTGAATGCCTGGGCATTATCGGCAATTTTTGGCTATTTTGAATCTTTATTTGTTATTTTACTGATAGCGGCGGTTCTATCTTTTCTCTTGGGTTATCCAGTGACTTGGTTGGAACGTCAGGGATTAAAACGGGGTTTAGCTGCGATCGTGGTTTCCCTGATCACGATTTTAATTTTTGTGGCCGTGGGAATCACCCTAGTTCCCCTAGTCTTCACCCAAGCACAGCAATTTGTCAACAGATTGCCGGAATGGTTAGACTCGG
>NZ_JASJFB010000519.1:0-5701 GCF_030065455.1 Microcystis sp. M53602_WE12
CACCCCCACACCCCACACCCCACACCCCACACCCCACACCCCACACCCCACACCCCAATTTATGAGAATAGAAACCTTAAAATCGGGTTTAATCGTCTCCTGTCAAGCGCCAGTGGAGTCATCTCTGCACGATCCTGTAATTATTGCCGCCATGGCTCATGCTTGCGTGGATAGGGGTGCTTGTGGGGTCAGAATTGATAGTCCCGCTCATCTGAAAGCCACCCGTCAACAATTGCCGGATATACCGATAATTGGACTCTGGAAACGCAATTATCCCGATTGTTCGGTATATATTACTCCCAAATATCAAGATGCTCTCGCCATTGCCGATGCGGGTGCCGATATAATTGCCTTGGATGCTACCCCCAGAAAGCGTCCTAATGATGAAAATTTAGCCACAATTATCGCTCGTATTCATCAGGAAACTGGTAAATTAGTCATGGCAGATATAGACTCGATCGAAAGTGCTATTTATGCCGTGGCAGCCGGTGCTGATATTGTCGGTACAACTCTTTACGGTTACACAGAAGCAACTAAAAATCTGCCACCGCCGAGTTTTTCTTTCCTAGAAGAATTAGTTAATAAGTTGTCAGTTCCTGTTATCTGTGAAGGAGGAATATCGACTCCAACAGAAGCCAAAAAAGCCCTAGAAGTTGGTGCATATTCGGTAGTTGTTGGCACGGCAATTACAGGTATTGATTTAAAAACTACCGCTTTTTTACAAGGAATTTTATCAAAAGATTAATGGGAGGGAAAAAACCAAAAAGTTTAGCCGCACCTCCTAAAATAGCGACAACCAAAGCGATTAAAATACCCCGGTTTGTGAATTGAGGAGAGGCAATAGCCAAAAGGCAAAACGGAGAATAAATAATCAGTGGGCAAGTCCAGTCATAAAATCATCGAGTTCTAACTGCGCCACCGTAAAATTTGTGCTTTAATGGGGTTGACAAAATCCCGTTTTTCTGCTTGAGATTTTTCGTATTCTTGCTTGAGGCGATAATACCATTTGGCCTGGGTATCGGCATCATCAATTAACATCAAAGCTGGATGATAACTAAGTCCTTCCTGTTGTTTAATCACCACATCGCGATCCTGTGTGAGGAATTGTCGGGTTAAATAACGCAAAAGAGGGGTTAAAAATGCCAACCAAGGAATCGTATAGTATAAACTTTGATGGACTTCGCAGTGATTTTCATCGATGGGAGTAATTGCCGTAAAAGCACAGGCTAAATACCGATCACCTCGTAGTATTTCTGTACGCACCGAGGGCAATTCAAAAACAATTTCAATCGATACTTTATTACCCAAAATTTTATAGGGTTTCGCACTTACGGGCATATCATAGGGAGCAAGACGAAAACCGAGGGGAACAGGTTCGTATTGTTTTTCTTTGACCCGAAATTTGCGTGGACCGCTGCGCCACCACCAAGAAGTATGAACGTAGGGACCGTGGGCCGGATCCATCAATCCCACCACTGCATGGTCAATATTGCAGTCAAAAGTGATAGTTTCGGCTATTTTGGGGGTAAGTTTGCCAAAATCGGCAATAGTCGGCACAGGAGGCAGATTTTCTTGATTAATTTCTCTTTTTGAGTCTGCCGGAATAAACACCCAGATATGACCTTGTATTTCACGACAGGGATAACTGGTGACGCAAATTCTGCTAATATCAAGGCGATCGTGTTCCGTTAATGAGGGGATCTCAGAACAAACGCCATCGCTAGTATTAAATTTCCAGCCATGATAGCAACAGTACACCCCATCCCCTTCAATCCAGCCATGGTGCAGCGGAATGCCACGATGGGGGCAAATATCCCGCAATGCGAACACTTCTCCATCCTCTCTCCTACCGACAACAATCGGTTCACCTAGCATTTTTTTGGCCATTAGCTGACCGGGTTTAAGTTTATTTGCCGGTGTGGCCACATACCAAAAGTCGCGCAGTAAGCTAGTCATAGGGTTTGTCTGGAGAGCTTCGATCGTTCATCCTATCATCAGAAATGAAGGTTATGACCGGGACTAGGGCAGATAATTTATGGACGTAACTGGATTCGAACCAGTGACCCCATCGATGTCAACGATG
Source organism: Microcystis sp. M53602_WE12 (assembly GCF_030065455.1). Taxonomy (NCBI): domain Bacteria; kingdom Bacillati; phylum Cyanobacteriota; class Cyanophyceae; order Chroococcales; family Microcystaceae; genus Microcystis; species Microcystis sp. M53602_WE12. The sequence goes on from NZ_JASJFB010000519.1 coordinate 2,084, forward strand.
TACTCTAACCAACTGAGCTATACGTCCGCACGAATTGTTATTATAACACGATTGCTTCTAATTAGGCAAGCCCCTAGGCAATAAATTGATAGCCAATTAACTTATAAATTAACTTGGCAGTGGTAAATTCTGAGACCACCGAATCACTAATCGGGGCCAATTCCATCACATCACAGCCAATCACCTGATGAGTTTGGAAAAGACGACGGAGAAAGCCTAGGGTTTGATGCCAACTTAACCCCCCCGGTTCAGGTGTTCCCACCCCCGGAATTAAAGCCGGATCTATGCCATCCACGTCTATGGTTAAAAATACCTTCTCGGTGCTAATTTTGGCGATCGCTTTTTCGATCCAATCCGGATCCCTGGCGATATCTCGATCCCAAATTACGGGAATCTGCTGTTTAGCGATTAATTCCGCTTCTTCTCGACAAATAGCCCGAATTCCCACGGGTAAAGTCGGTAAACCCATTTCTAACACCCGACGCATCACACAGGCGTGGTTATGGTGCGATCCTTCGTACTCAAAACGCATATCGCCATGGGCATCAATTTGAACCACCGTAAAAGGTTCCGATAAAGCTTGTCGGTAAGCTTGTACTACTCCCGTAGTGATAGCGTGTTCACCCCCGACGGCGAGGACAAATTTATCATCGGCAATTAAACGAGAAACTGTAGCTGTGGTGACGGCTAACATCTCCTCGGCGGACAATTGCGGTTGTTGACGGGTATCTGCGATCGCATCATGGGTATAGATGCCCACTTCTAAACAGGTTTCCCTCTTAAGTTCCTCATCATAGGCTTCCAATTGTTGGGAAGCGGTAATCACCGCCGCCGGTCCAGTTTCACAACCCTTGCGATAGGTGGTGGTGGCCTCGTAGGGAATCGGCAGGATCACGGCCTTAGCTGTGGCGTAAGTGGCGATCGCTTCACTACCTAAAAATTGTTCGCTACCGGTGGCGCCAGACAATAACATGGGCAAGTCACAGAAAATTTTAGTCTAATCTTCTATTATAAATATTTTGACTATTTTTGTCTATCTCAACTGACTCCAAACATATCTACTACAATAGCCGACAACCCTTATCCATCAATGGATACATCCCTTAACTTTTCTTGGTGTACCCGTGTTTATTGTAATATTTCTCAATGGACAGGGAGCGAGCATATTTGCTGAAACCGAGTTAGATTTATGGGGGGTTTCCTTGATTTCTACCAGGGAAGAGGGCATCAGAAATTCTCTTAATCCCTCCCAAAGCACAGGTTATGGCCTTTTGTCAAGGGGGAAGTTCAGATCTTAATTGAAAATATAAGTAGAGATTAGCGATCGCTAAATTGGAAGCCATGAGTAAATTTACTTTATATTATGACTGCGATGGTAGTTTAAAAACTCTTGAACTGCCTTTAATCCTTGTCAATTCTCTCTGCATAGCTTCAAATACTTGACATTTTTAGTATATTTGAATTACTCATTAGGGATAACTATCTGACATTAAACAGGAATCTTGACTCTTCTGGTTTCTGTGTGGAAACGAGGTCTATACTGATAGTCTATGCCGCAAAATAGTCCTAAAAGTCTTGCCTGATAAGTATTTCACGATTTCATAAGCAAAAATTATCACACAAAGTCGAGAAGATCCGAATCTTCTTTACATTATGTTATTGAAGGGTTTCATTTGGGAATGATATAATTGCACGGAGAGATTACAAGTCACTCTATAAAATCCTCAAAAGCGGGAATGGGCTAATTCTGAGTCTCAGCATATCATCATGGAAGAAACAGTTCACGACAATTTTTTCAAAAAATTTACTGTGGTAACAGCTACTAGATCTGCTGCAGATTATCTCCCGGAGTCATCGGGTGTTTACGCTTTCTATCATGCGTTTGATTTTTCTGAGCATGATTTGTGTGGTAATATCAAGACTCGCTTGCAAAATACAGTGTTTAAAACAAAATTTTCTGAGAATAATGATAGAAGCAAATTTACCATAGATATCTGTGGAGAGCCAGTTAGTTTATCTCAGAACATGGAATATTTTCTTCAAGAAATTTCTCAACCAAAGGAGCGAAGAATTCTGAAAGAGTTTCTAATTTCATGTAGCATTTTACAGCATCCAGAATATATTGGCACGGCAAACAATTTAAGAATGAGATTTCTTCAACACTTGGAAAGAGAGGATGGTTTTTTATCAAAACATGGAAATTCAAGATCGAATAACGAATTTTTGTTTATTTCCTTTCCTTGTCCGAAAAATATTTCTAGACAATTGGAAAGCTTATTAATTCAATTATGTCAACCCAAATTCAATACTCAAAGGAGTTAAAATATGGAACTAGATAATCAGTCTCCAGAAACTATTGAATATAAAGCAATCACTGGTAAGTTTGGTGAAGTTAGATACTTTATAACAACCTTAGAACAAAGTGATGCAGTAGAAAACATTCGATTTGCTGACGAGATACAAGGCAGCTGGAGCTTCTCCGAAAGAGTCCAGAGAAAACTCGATGAAAAAAGAGCGGAAACAGAAATATTTTCCTACTTAGCTCAAGGGGGAATTAGGTTTTTTAATTCAATTGTAGTCGTCCTTTTGCCAAACTCAAATGAGCAACGAGAGTTCTGGGATTTTTCTACAGTTAGTAGTCAAGGTAAAACTGTAGAAAAATGGGTTAATTTAAAACTGTACAAAAACGTTGCTAGAATTGTCATTGATGGACAACATAGATTACTTTCTCTAAAAAGATACTGGAATGCTCACACAGGCAAAGAACCATTAAATTCTCAACAGTTAAAAGATAGCTTTGATTGCTCTGAAACCTTTGATATACCAGTTGTTTACTTAGTATTTAGAGAACTTGGAAGGGTAGGCTATAGCAATGCAAGCGAAACTATTAGAGATGATATTATCAAAGCGACTCGTAATATTTTTACAGTTATAAACAAAACTGCAAAATCTATTGATAAACAAACTCAATTATTGCTAGATGACAGTAAAATATCAGCATTAATTCCCAGAAAAATTTTGGAAGAAAAAGTGCTTGAAGACAAATATGTTAAATGGTCTTCTACAAACAGTTTAAATCAAGCAGATCCTTATCTAACTACACTAAATTTAATTAGTGAATGTACTATGGAAATTTTAAAAGACTCCCCGCAAGCTTTAAAAAAATCATTTAATTCACCTAATGAGCGACAAATGGCTTTAAAAGATTACTATGATTCTCATCCTAATTTGTCACAAATAGGCACAAAAGCTGTACTTAATTGGTTTTTTAACGAACTTCAACCATTTAAGGATTGGATATCACAGCTAAATTATTTAGAGGTAGATGTGCCGATTCAACCAGATCAACCGCAGCTGAAACCTAGCCAGAAAGCAGCGATAAAAAGGTTACGGCAATCCAGTATTTTATACACAGTTTTGGGACAAAAAATACTCTTTTTTGCAGTTTCGAGATATTTACTTAGAGTAAGAAAAGAGTATCGGATTACCGCCACTCTTAGCGCTATCTCAGATAGTAAGCTAAAACGCACTTAAACCACCTAAAATAGAAATAGTAATTTTAGAAAAATCCTACTTATGCCAGCCAAAGATTTCCTAGACTTAGAAGAAAAGAAAAAC
>NZ_JASJFB010000679.1:0-5407 GCF_030065455.1 Microcystis sp. M53602_WE12
CATCGTCTATGGGGTTTATACAGGGGGTGAACGGACAGCCCAGATCAAAAGGGCCGAAAAAGTGATCCGGCAACGGGAATTAGAGGTGGAACGAGTCTCGGAACAAACTCGTTTTGATGCCACCGATGCCTATTATGAATTACAGAGGGGTGATGCCCAAGTAGCGATCTCCCAAGCCTCGATCGAAGATGCTAGTCAAAGTTTACGGGATGCTCTATTATTGGAGCAAGCGGGACTAGGAACCCGATTTGCTGTCCTACAGGCGGAAGTTGACCTCGCTAACGCTAACCAAGACTTAACCCGGGCGATTTCTAACCAGCGTATTTCCAGACGGCGACTGGCACAGATATTGAGTGTCGGTCAGCACATCGAGTTAACCGCTGCCGATGAGATTCGCGAGGCGGGAACTTGGGGCTTAAGTCTTGATGATAGTATCGTTTTGGCCTACAAAAATCGCGCGGAATTAGAACAACAACTCTTACAACGGGAAATTAGCGCAGAAGACCGCTCGATCGCCATTTCGGCGGTGATTCCCCAAGTGGACCTTCTGGGCGAGTATAATGTCCTCAACGATCTCAGTGATGAAGCTGGTTTTGGCGATGGTTTTAGCGTCGGTGGTCGGATTCGTTGGACTTTCTTTGATGGTGGTCGTGCTTTTGCTCGCGCTCGTCAAGCGGAAAGAAATATCGATCGCGCCGATACGGAATTCTCCCTCCGTCGCAATGAAATTCGCCTTCAGGTGGAGGAATCTTACTATAATTTGATTTCTAACCAAGAAAACATTAAAACTTCGCAAAAAAGCATTGAATCCGCCACGGAAAGTCTGCGATTAGCCCGTTTACGGTTTCAGGCGGGTGTGGGAACCCAAACGGATGTGATCAACTCCCAACGGGATTTAACCGATGCCAGAAGCCGTTATCTACAGGCGATCGTCGATTACAATAGATCCTTGAATAGTCTCCAGCGAGCGATTAGTAATTTACCGGATAATCGTTTGTTTGAAGTGCGTTAATTGTGGGATTTATCGAGGTGTGGTGTGGGGGGAGATAGCCAAATCTCCCCTATTTTAACGAGTTTGGATAATTCTAATCTGTTGTTCCCGCAATTGCTGCATGGTGGGAGTTTCCTGTAGCTCTTGCACCTGCGGACGCAGATTATTACAACGAGAGGAATTAATGCTACCGCATTGATTTTCGATCGTGTTCAGTCGCCGCTGCTCGATTTGGGGACTGGTACGAAAATTCCATTGGTGATTGTACTGATGATATTTTTGGTAAGCGCAGGACTCATACCCCGCTAAACAACGCTCACTGATGGGAAATTGGGCCACGACTAGGTTGCCGCTAACGCAAACCCAACCCAGACCCAGAAACAAACCTGACAATAAAGAATTTCTAGTGATCATCGCCAATATACCTCGGTGATCAAAAAATGTAGTCTCAGGATTGGCGGCCATGACGGTAATTGCCCGGCAGACTCTCGATCATGATTCCACCTCTTTTATTCTAGTCAATTTTTCTCGCCCCGCCCACGATAGCTGAAAACAGCCCATTCCTAGCTTAAGATCACTGGGTTAGCTGATCATAAATTAGACGGCTTTTTTTCTAGGCCGCTTGCAGAACATAGAAGGTATAACCATAGAAGTTGCTGAATTTCTCAAAAAGTTTCATCTCTTCTTCGGTTTCACGAATAACCGATGAGCTACTTGGGCTGATTTCCAGCTGCCCGATTCGCTCACGGAGAGGTTGATAATAATTTAGCCACCAAAGCTGACTGGGCAGCCTCTGGGTAGAAAGTACCTTAAAACCAGACCTATTAGCCCGAACGATATTCTCAAACTCATTACCCATCATAGGATAGGCGTTTTGCCAATAGGCCACAGCCGGCTCTGGCAGCTCATCAGTAAACCAACTCATCTCCGAGATGACGGCGATCCCGTTGTTAGAAACAAGCGGTCGCCAGATTTTAAGAGCCTGCTCAAACCCAAGATTATAAGCAGCCCCCTCAGACCAAAGTAGATCAACTGAACCCACTGACCAATCAAGTTTAGCCATGTCACCATGAATTGGAATGATTAAATGCTCAAGACCAAGCTGTTTTGCTCGGGTTTTGAGTTCGTCGATAAAAACCGACGAGGAATCCACTGCCATGACAGGGCTTTGGTAGTATTGTGCCAGCAGTAAAGCACTAGCACCACTTCCACATCCTAGATCGGCAATTCGCGGCTTGAGGGGCAAAATAGAGAGATTACTCAAAATTTTTAGGGAGAAGTCAGAGTCGCCGGGCCCTTTACGGTCAAGTCCGCGGTGTAAATCAGTTAAAGCGGCAACATACTCAGTTTGATTGTCTGTAGTCATAGAGATTTTTGCTGGCTCTAATAGCTGAAAACAGCCCATTCCTAGCTTAATCGGTTAGGCGATCGTTCCCGTCAGGGGGGAACTAGGACTAGCATAGGACTTAATCGGCATTCTTCCCGCTAAATAGGCTAAACGTCCCGCTTTTGCTGCCATTGCCATGGCTTGGGCCATCATAGCTGGATTGGCCGCCATAGCGATCGCACTGTTAATTAATAAAGCATCCGCACCCATTTCCATGGACCGGGCCGCTTCTGAGGGTGTACCGATCCCGGCATCTACCACCACGGGAATTTGGGCCGATTCGATGATAATTGCGATATTTGCCTCATTTTTCAGCCCCTGTCCCGACCCGATCGGCGATCCCAGCGGCATAACCGTGGCGCAGCCAGCCTCCTCTAAACGTTTGGCTAAGAGAGGATCGGCGTTAATATAGGGCAGTACGGCAAAACCTTCTTTAACTAATTGTTCCGCCGCTTGCAAAGTTCCGATCGGATCGGGTAATAAATATTTAGGATCGGGAATAACTTCGAGTTTAATAAAGTTATTGTCTTCCTGTCCCAATAATTTGGCCATTTCTCGCCCTAAACGGGCCACCCGAATCGCTTCTTCGGCCGTTTGACAACCAGCAGTGTTGGGTAACATCCAGATTTTCGACCAATCGATCGCCGCTGCTAATCCCTCATGGCCGGGTGCGTTCGTTTGTACTCGTCTAACGGCGACGGTGACAATCTGACATTCACTGGCACTAATACTTTCCTGCATAGTCGTCAGATTGGCATATTTGCCAGTCCCAGTCATCAAGCGGGAGTGAAAGGTTTTCCCGGCAATGGTGAGGCGATCATTCTGGGGCGATAAAAGTGCTTGGGGTTTATTCTCAATAATAGTTAAGGACATAGATGGAATAGTAATGGGTGATGGTTGATTAAAGCGATCGCAGCTAAAATGGGTCAAAATGGGATTAACTTTGTCATTAATCACCAGGTCAGCAATCAAGGAAGCAGTGACGGGAGCGAGTAAAATGCCATTGCGATAGTGACCAGTAGCTAAAATCAGGTTATCACAGCTACTGCGGCCTAAAATGGGCAATTCATCCGCTGTACCCGGACGGAATCCCCACCACATTTCCTCGATTTCCCAGTCAGCTAAAGGGGGATAGAGACGGGTAGCGCGCGCAAAAAGGGCTTGTAGTCCTTGGGGTGTATTACCCGTTTGCCAGGCCACTTTTTCGGAAGTGGCCCCGATAATTAAACGACCATTGCGACGGGGAACCAGATAGGTTTGCGGACCGAATAAAACCCTAGCTAAGGTCTGGTTAGGGGGCATTTTTACTGCGGCCATTTGACCTTTGACGGGATGGATAGGGAGGGGTAAAAGTTGACTCGTCCAGGATCCCGCCGCTAAAATGTAAATTTTTGCTTCTAATTCCCCAATTGAGGTATAAATACTCTTGACTTTTCCCTGCTTTTGCTGTATGGCGTGGACTTCTATGCCTTGGCGAATTTCTACCCCTAAATTTTCGGCCGCTTGTTGCAGCCCAGTCACTAGCTGCCGGTTATCCACTTGTCCATCGTCGGGATACCACCAACCACCGATCACATCTTTACCTAGTCCGGGTTGGTAGAGGTGAACTGCATTGCTGTCTAACCAAATTTTATTAGCTGTATTGGCAGTAATAGGCTGATCTAGCTCGTAAACGGGAGCAAGAATACCACAGGGATAGTAACCGCTGTTTATCCCCGTTAAATCCTCGATTTTGCGGCTCCACTCTGGATATAGCCAGCGTGATCGCAGACAAAGATCGAGAAACGGACCCGGGGGAATCCCCTCCGCATGGGGGGCCAACATTCCCGCAGCCGCACGACTAGCGGCCTGAGCTATATCTCGAACTAGGAGGGTAACTTTTGCCCCGCGCAATTGCAAATCGACGGCGATCGCTAATCCGATGATACCACCGCCTACGATCAAAATTTCGCTAGTTGAGTTCTTGACCCTCCCATGGCTAAAAGCGAGGGATTCTTGGTTCAACGACATGGCTTAAAAATCTAAAGGAAATGTAACCTTGATCCTAACTCGCAATTAGTCAGCCGAGAGGAGGGAGAAGTGAGGCTACTGGCATAATTTAAGATTAAGATGATTTTTAGTCAATCTTTTCTAAGCTTCCCTTTTTCTTTAGAGCATTATGACTTCCCCTGCTGTCGATCGAGTTTATCAAGGTCAATTCGGAGAGTTTACGATTACGGATAGCGATCGCCTAGGGGTGCGTCTCTACCGTCTGGGTTTAAATTTAGCGGCTTTTAGTTTCGCTGTCGCTACAATTATAGTCCTCACCCGACCGCAATTACTGCCCCTGACTAACCTTTTATACATGGGTTTTTGTCTGGGGTTAGGCATCAGTTTATTGACTATCCATATTTATTTAATTCCCCTCCATCGTCTCCTGCAATTTTTTTGGCTAATCGGGGCGATTACTTCCCTAATTTTCAGCCTCTATTCTCACCTTTCTCCCCTAGAATTTGTCTATAACCATCCGGTGAGTTTATTCGGTGTGGGCTTTATTTTTGCTAGTCTCACGGGGATTTATTTCAAAGAAGCTTTTTGTTTTAATCGTCTAGAAACCAAGTTTTTAACCCCTCTAGTTCCCACCCTTTTACTCGGTCATCTTTTGGGGATATTGCCCTTAAATTGGGAAAAGGGGCTATTAATTCTCTGGGCGACTTTATTCGTTATCTTTGCTCTGAGAAAGTTAAGCCAACCTCTCCCCAACGATATCGGTGATAAATCAGTCTTTGAACATCTTAACCATTGATGAACTGATAACTGTCTCGGAGTCTCGGAGTCTCAACTAAGTAGGGAGGCACAATTATAGCGTTTACTGTTCGCAAGAGGTACATTATCGATGTTGAAAAGCTTAATTAGGGTCTGCTGAAAAAGTTTTTCCTAGGGGCAGGGTGTAGGGTGTAGGGTGTGGGGTGTGGGGTTTTACCGATTTTGAGGGGGTCAATTACCTAATTTTCAGGGAAAAAGTAGCTGAATTTCCCCCTGATCACTCC
>NZ_JASJFB010000783.1:0-3628 GCF_030065455.1 Microcystis sp. M53602_WE12
CGGCCGGCGGATAACCCTTTGGAGATTTTTTTCCAGAGTAGGGGGGAGAGGGTATAACCGTAGAGGCGATCGAGTATGCGGCGGGTTTCTTGGGCGTGAACTAAATTTTCGTCGATGGAGCGACAATTTTTGAGGGCGGCTTGGATTGCTTCTTTGGTGATTTCGTGAAATACCATCCTTTTGGTGGGTATTTTCGGGTTGAGTACCTGCAAGAGATGCCAACTGATGCTTTCGCCTTCCCGATCTTCGTCGGTGGCGAGGATCAGTTCGCTGGCCCCTTTGAGGGCTTCTTTTAATTCTTTGACGACTTTACTTTTGGTTTTGGGGACGACGTAGAGGGGGTCGAAATCGTTCTCCACATCCACGCCTAAATTGGCCCAGGATTTGTCTTTGTGGGCGGGGGGAATTTCTTCGGCGGAGGCGGGCAGATCGCGGATGTGGCCCATGGAGGCTTGGACTCGATAGCCGCTAGGCAGATAATTGCTGATCGTCCGAGCTTTGGTGGGGGATTCGACAATAACCAGGGTTGACATAGGAATTGATCACGAGGGCATGGCCACAGCGACTGTTTTAGTTAGACTGACCATCTTTGTTTGATGATGGGCAAAAGTTACTATTTATCTTGACCGGCTTGATTCGGGTCAAAATCCACTTACTACGATAATAGAGATTAAAGCTGGTCTTTTGTCACTAACTTCTTAACAAAACTTAATATTTTTCTGGAGCAGGGAGATGGGAGCAGGGAGATGGGAGCAGGGAGAAGGGAGAAAAAAGCTGACTCGGAGAATACTGACTCCTAACCCAATGTTCGCCAAAGATAAGCAAAAATTATTTATTGACTCCAAAAACTTGAGAATATTTAAATTAACATTCCGCAATATTTACAAATTCTTAAAAATTAATTGAGAAAGATTTTTATTTAACAACGATGTTACAATGGTTACAGCGATTTTACTGAATTTCATAATGGGATATTCTGTGCTTTTTTAGGCAGCAATGGTTGAAACCCTCACCAAACCTAGAAGGTTATCCTAATTAGGGTTTGCTGAATAAATCTAAAAACCTTGTTGGATAAGACTTTTGGACTTTTTTCCCCTCAAAAAGTGCCAGCCATTGCGGGGATAGGGGGGAAAATTCAGGTACTTTTTCCCTGAAAATTAGGTAGTTGACCACCTGAAAATCGATCAAACCCCTTTCATCTGTGGTGGTGAAAATTTTTTCATCAGGACTGACGCCTGACGACCAACGCCTGACGACCGACTCCTAACCCCACCAACCAACTTTTTGCCGCAAACCCTAGTTATGTCTGATTTACGTCAATATGCTCCGGCAACAGAACGCAATCGTCAGCCGATTTTAGAAGTTCTCAGCCAATTTTTACCGAAGACTGGGAATATCCTAGAAATATCTAGCGGCACGGGTGAACACGCTGTTTTTTTTGCTCCTCGTCTTGCTCCTTGTCGTTGGATTCCCTCGGATTGTAACCCTCTGGCTCTAGATAGTATTCGCAGTTGGTGCGATTATTGTCCTAGTTCTAATCTCGATCGCCCCCTATTTATCGATGTTCATCAGTCAGTTTGGGCGGTAGAGACGGAAAATATCGTTATTAATGCGATTGTTAATATTAACATGATTCATATCGCCCCTTGGTCCGCTTGTTTAGCGTTAATGGCAGGAGCGAGTCGCATTCTCAGTCCGGGGGGAATTCTCTATCTTTATGGTCCCTATAAACGACAGGGAAAACATACTTCTCCTAGTAATGAAAGCTTTGATTTTTCTCTCCGTTCTCAAAACTCTACTTGGGGAGTTAGGAATTTAGAAGATGTGGTGCAAGCAGCGAGCGATCGAGGTTTACAATTGTTAGAAGTAATTCCTATGCCAGCTAATAATCTCTCGGTTTTATTTGCCTTAACATAGCAATTATCAGTGAACAGTAATCGGTAATCAGCTTCTAAAGGCAAAAGGCAAAAGGCAAAAGGCAAAAAAAAGAATCTGGCAATTCTCCTACCTAAAAAGAAGGTTATAAACTAAGTACATCAAAGCTTTTAGCTTAACCAATTAAGTAGGGAGGCACAATTATTTGTAGGATGGGTTAGCGGTAGCGTAACATAATCGGGCGTTGGGTTTCATGCTTCAACCCAACCTACGTTCTGATCACTGAAAAAAGCTCCCCACTTCCCACTGATAACTGATAACTGATAACTGATAACTTATTTCCAACCAGCGCGATTCATTACCTGTACCGCTTTGGCTAAATTAGGACCATAATTAGCCACGCTAACTGTATCTTCTTTCCCGCGTCCGAGTTTTGCTAGGAAAGGGTCTAAAGCAACCCCTGGAACGACGGGATATTCTCGATTACCCTTAGCAAAAAAGTTCTGTGCTTCATTGCTAGAAAGATATTCTAAAAATTTAATGGCCGATTCTCGATTGGGGGCAGTTTTAATTAAACCACCACCGCTAATATTAACGTGAGTGCCGCGGCCTGCTTGGTCGGGGAAAATTACGCCTACTTGGTCATAAATTGCCCGTTTAGCCGGGTCTTTTTCTTCGGCATACCCCGCTAAGTAATAGGTGTTAGCTAGGGCTAAATCGGCAATTCCTGCGGCTACAGCTTCGATTTGTGCCTTATCATTACCCTGGGGTGAACGGGCAAAATTAGCCACTAATCCCCGACACCATTTTTCTGCGGCTGCTTCTCCTTGGATGTCGATTAACCAAGCGGTAAAAGATTGACTATAGATGTTACTAGACGACCGAGTGACGACTTTTCCTTTCCATTTGGGATTGGTTAAATCTGCATAGGAATCGATTTCTCTGGGGTTAACTCTGTCTTTGTTATACATGATTACCCGCAAGCGTTTACTAAACCCGAACCAGTGACCTTTGGGGTGACGCAAATTAGCGGGAATTCTTTGGGTGAGAATGCGGGAATTGACCGGGGCAAAAATTCCCTGTTGGTCGGCCCGCCATAATCTCCCGGCATCTACCGTCAGGAGTATATCAGCAGGACTATTGCTGCCTTCGCTTTTAATCCGTTCGATTAATGGATCCGCTTCCCCTTCCACGAGGTTAATTTTTATTCCCGTTTGTCGGGTGAAGTTGTCATACAATCGTCGGTCGGTGTTGTAGTGACGGGAGGAATAGAGGTTTAATTGTTTAGTTTGGGCGGAAACTTCGTTTATTTTCCCTAATTGACCCACTGCTAACGCTAAGGTGGCTGTTCCCGCGCCTAGAAAGACTCTCCGAGTTATTTTATCGTTCATTGCTCGATTCTTGGTAAAGTTGTCTTTTCCTATTGTACAGCTATTGAGAATAATTCTTATCTGCGGGAGAAATTATTTGTCGAACTAGGGCGGTAAATGGGGAAAAATCGGGCGAAAATCAGGTTTTTTTGTTTTGATGGGGCTAATAAATCCTCGAATCTATCGCTAGTTAAGTTCAATAAGCCCGAGATGTTACCCTAAGCTCGATCGAGGGTATTGTGGATTGACATCCTCGCCGCCGTAAAACGGACGGCGATTCCCAAACCTCACGATTTAGGTTTCTGCTTCTTTCCCTTGCGGGGTTCCGCACCTGCCTTAACAGATTTACTCTGTTCTGGTCTTATGGTCGCTCTACAGACTGA
>NZ_JASJFB010000089.1:0-9715 GCF_030065455.1 Microcystis sp. M53602_WE12
GTAGGGTGTGGGGTGTGGGGTGTGGGGTGTAGGGTGTGGGGAGAACAAAGCTGCCCTTTACCTTTTGCCTTTTGCCTTTTGCCTTTTGCCTTTTGCCTTTTGCCTTTTGCCTTTTATCTCCTGTCTCCTGTCTCCTGTATCCGTTAAATTTCTTCCCAAGTACCTTGAGCGGCGGTAATTTTCTCTTTAGCACTATTGCTAAAAGCAGCGGCCTTCACCTTGAGGGGAACGGTAATTTCACCATCACCCAAAACTTTTAAAGGGCCGTCGTTACTGGTGAGAATGTTAGCTTTTAGGAGACTTTCTAGGGTAACTTCCGTATTAGCGGGTAAAGAAGCTAATTTTTTCAGATTAACGATCGTGTATTGACGGGGGTTAACCAAAGGAAAATGCTTTAATTTCGGCACCCGGCGATAGAGGGGCATTTGTCCCCCCTCAAAACCGGGGCGAGTCCCTGTCCCGGAGCGAGATTTTTGTCCGCGCATTCCCAGACCGCAACTAGCGCCCTGGCCGGCCGAGATACCCCGTCCCACACGACGACGACGTTTAGTTGACCCCGGTTGGGGGGCGATTTCGTGGAGTTTCATGGTGATTTCTTTAGGTGTACAAATGTTCTACAGATACGCCTCGATCCTTGGCCACTTCCGAGAAAGTGCGGAGGGTTTCCAGGGCGTTAACAGCGGCTCTAGCGTTATTGAGGGGGTTATCGCTACCGAGTTGTTTAGCGAGGATATTTTTTACCCCAGCCAATTCTAAAACGGTACGGACAGCCCCCCCGGCAATAACCCCAGTCCCCGGAGCCGCCGGACGCATAAGTACCTGAGCGCCACCGGAAGCGCCCCGGGTGAGGTGAGTGATAGAACTAGCCTTAGTTAAGGAGACTTCAATTAGTTGTTTTTTGCCATCGGCCACGCCTTTACGGACGGCCCCGATAACATCCCCTGCTTTGCCAACTCCCACTCCCACCTGGCCGTTTTCATTACCGACCACGACGATAGCCCGGAAGCTGAGTTTTTTACCACCCTTAACCACTTTACTAACCCGGCGGATCTGGATGACCCGCTCTTGCCAAGTGGTTTCTTTTTCTTTTTCGCGGTTGCCTTTGCGACGTTTTGCCATAGTTTTATCAGTGTTGAAAGGATATTTTAGAAGTTTAAGCCGGCTGACCGAGCCGCTTCTGCTAAGGCTTTGACGCGACCGTGATAGAGATTGCCACCGCGATCAAAAACCACTTGTTCGATGCCTCTTTCTAAGGCCCGTTGGGCCACCAGTTTACCCACGGCAGCCGAGGCTTCTTGGGTAGCGGTGGACTCTAATTCCCCGCGCAAGGTGGCCTCTAGGGTAGAAGCGGCCGCGAGGGTATGTTGGGCTACGTCGTCGATAATTTGGGCGTAGATGTGGTTATTAGAACGAAATACGGATAAACGCGGCCGTTCAGCAGTGCCATTAATTTTGCGACGCACACGCTGGTGACGACGACGGACTGATTCTTTGCGACTAAGTTTCATGGTTTATTTTTTACCTCCTTTACCGCCTTTAGCGCCTTTACCGCCAGCTTTACCAACTTTGCGACGGACGACTTCACCAAGATAGCGAATCCCTTTTCCTTTATAAGGTTCGGGGGGACGAACTTCGCGGATTTTAGCGGCAATGTTACCGACGGCTTCTTTGTCGATGCCACTGACGATAACTTGGGTGCTGTTCTCTACGGCGACGGAAACACCATCGGGCATCTCCATCTCCACGGGTTTACTGTAACCGACGTTAAGAACTAATTTACTACCCTGCGCCTGGGCGCGGTAGCCCACCCCTTGGATATCGAGGCGTTTTTGAAAGCCGGTAGCGACTCCTTCCACCATGTTGGCTACTAGAGTTCTACAGAGTCCGTGGCGTTCTCTGGCGGTACGGGAATCGTCTTGACGGGTAACGAGCAGAGTTTCGCCATCTTTATTGATGGCGACGGCGGTGGGTAGGGTTCTCTGGAGAGTTCCTTTGGGTCCTTTCACCGTCACGGTAGCACCATCGATATCGACGGTGACTTTATTGGGAATAGGAATCGGGCGTTTGCCAATACGAGACATAACAGTTATCAGTTATCAGTTATCAGTTATCAGGGAAGAGTTATCAGTGGGTCAGCTATCAGGTTTAAACTTGGAAAGGCTGACGGCTGATAGCTTATCCTTGTTTACCAGATGTAGCAAAGGACTTCGCCGCCAACGTTTTGTTTACGGGCCTCGCGATCGGTCATAATGCCTTTAGAGGTAGAAACAATGGCGATGCCAATGCCACCGAGGACGCGAGGTAAGTCTTTACTGTTGGAATAAACTCGCAGGCCCGGTTTACTGACTCTGGTGAGGGTAGTAATGATCGGTTGACGGTTTTTGCCTTTATATTTGAGGGAAAGAACTAATTGAGATTTAATCCCCTCACCCACTTCCTCAAAGTCAGCAATAAAGCCTTCGTCCTTGAGAACTTGAGCAATACTGCGCGTCATCCGCGTGGTGGGAATTTGAGTAGTGGTCTGCCGAACCGCGCAAGCGTTACGGATGCGGGTCAGCATATCCGAGATGGTATCGTTAGCAGACATGAATTACCTGTTTTTCTCCTAAATTGGGATCAACATCAGTGGTCAGTTATTGCGGGAGTCAGGAGTCAGGAGCCAGTCGTCAGGAGAAGGTAGGTAGGATTTATTCAGTAATTTCTCTGACAAAATCGCTTTCTCCCTTTTCCCTTGCCACTTTTTCCTGATTTTTTTCCTTTTCTCTTGATTGATTTATCTAAAGGGCATTCCCATCTCTTTGAGGAGGGCGCGTCCTTCTTCGTCGTTTTTAGCGGTGGTGATGATTGAGATGTCCATCCCGCGAATTTGATCGATTTTGTCGTATTCAATTTCGGGGAAGATCAACTGTTCACGAATGCCTAAACTGTAGTTACCACGACCATCAAAACTGTTACCGCTGATACCGCGAAAGTCGCGAATGCGTGGTAAGGCCAGATTAATGAGACGGTCTAAAAAAGCGTACATTCGATCGCCGCGCAATGTCACCATGACACCCACGGGCATTCCTTCGCGAATTTTAAAGCCAGCGATCGCTTTTTTAGCTCTAGTCACTACCGGTTGTTGTCCGGTGATGGTGGACAGTTCCTCCTTGGAAGACTCCAAAGCTTTGGCGTTTTGTGAAGCTTCCCCAAGACCGCGGTTAACGGTAATTTTGATAACTTTAGGTACTTGGTGGATATTGGTATAACCAAATTGTTCTTTCAGTTTCGGAACAATGGTTTCTTGATAGGTGGTTTTTAGTTTTTGGCTCATAGTTTTTCTGCTTACTTTTCCTGGGCTTGGTCAGGAACTAGAATTGATGGGAAACTAATCAATAATTTCGCCAGTTTTCTTCAGTATCCGCACTTTCCGACCGTCTTCGGTAAAGGTATAACCTACCCGACTGGCGATTTTTTTCTTCTCGGAATAAAGCATCACTTTGGAACTGTGAATCGGTGCTTCGTAGGTAAGGATTTGACCCGATTCTCCTTCCTGTTGGGGTTTAGTATGTTTGGTGCGGATATTAACTCCTTTGACCACCACGGTACTTTCTTGGGGTAAAGCGCGTAAAATTTCGCCCAC
The DNA here is from genome assembly GCF_030065455.1 of Microcystis sp. M53602_WE12. Taxonomy (NCBI): domain Bacteria; kingdom Bacillati; phylum Cyanobacteriota; class Cyanophyceae; order Chroococcales; family Microcystaceae; genus Microcystis; species Microcystis sp. M53602_WE12. Next base: position 3,623 of record NZ_JASJFB010000089.1, read on the forward strand.
TTTGCCCTTATCGGAACCAGCGATTACTTGAACGACATCCCCTTTTTTAACGTGCATTTTTTGCCTTTGGGGTGGGGTTTGACTGTTTTTCTTACTCATTTTTTTTGACCTCAAAGTGTGAAAAGTTTTAGACTAGCCATCAGCCAATTGCCTTGGTACTTTTCACTTTGATCAGAGAACTTCTGGGGCTAGGGAAACAATTTTGGTGTAGTTTTTATCGCGCAATTCCCGAGCGACAGGACCAAAAACCCTAGTACCTTTGGGATTACCGTCATTATTAATAATCACGGCGGCGTTATCATCAAAACGGATGCTCATGCCACTATCGCGACGGACGGTTTGACGGGTCCGCACAATCACCGCAGTGACCACATCGGATTTTTTCACGGGCATATTGGGGATAGCGTCCTTAACCACGGCGATAATTTTGTCACCGATGCCACCGTAGGTACAGTTACCTGTGCCCAGCACCCGCAGACACATTAGTTTCCGCGCCCCGCTATTGTCAGCGACATTTAAGTAGGTTTGTTGTTGAATCACGGTTTTTACCTAGGTGAAATTTAACTATCGGTTAATATTTCCGCCACTTCCCAACGTTTGGTTTTACTGAGGGGGCGGGTTTCACGAATGCGAACTCGATCGCCTTGTTTGGCTTGATTTTCTGCGTCGTGAGCCTTAAATTTCTGGGTTTTCACGACGATTTTGCCGTATTTAGGGTGAGGAGAGCGGTTTTCAATGGCTACCACTACGGTTTTATCCATTTTGTCGCTGACCACTACCCCAACTCTTTCTTTAACTGCCATAGCGGGTTATGCCTCCGGGGTGGACTGGGCTAGTTGGCGCTCCCGTTCTACGGTCAATAATTGGCCGAGACGGTGGCGGGTGTGTTTGAATTCGTGGGTTTTTTCCAAGCGGCGGGTGGCCTGTTGCAAACGCAATTCAAACAGTTTCTTTTTGGCAGCGAGGATAGCATCAGCGATGTCCTCATCGCTCATCTGCCTCACTTCGGCGATTTTCGGTAAAGCCATTAGACAAAATCCTCCACGCGAGTGATAAATTTGGTCTTAATCGGTAATTTTTGGGCGGCTAGGCGCATTGCTTCCCGGGCCACGGGTTCGGCTACCCCGGCAATCTCAAACATAATGAACCCCGGTTTAACCACGGCCACCCAGAATTCGGGGGAACCTTTCCCGGAACCCATCCGGGTTTCTGCAGCCCGTTGGGTGACGGGTTTATCAGGAAAAACGCGGATCCAGATTTTGCCACCCCGACGGATATAACGAGTCATTGCCCGTCTGGCGGCTTCGATTTGACGGGAAGTAATCCAACAGGGTTCGGTGGCTTGCAGGGCGAAATCGCCGAAATTAATCGTATTTCCGCCGGTGGCCAGCCCGCGCATCCGTCCGCGCTGTTGTTTGCGGAATTTTGTTCTTTTGGGACTTAACATGAGCTATTTACCACTGATAAATATTAGGGATCAGCCTTCGCTAGAGCGATCTTCAAACTGTTGACGGCGACGCTGTTGACGGCGCGGTGCTTGAGCGGGAACGGCGGCGGCAATTTCTTCTTGGCCGGGGATAATTTCGCCCTTAAATATCCAAACTTTCACGCCTAGAATCCCGTAGATGGTGCTGGCGGTTTTATAGGAGTAATCAATATCGGCGCGCAGGGTATGGAGGGGAACTCGTCCTTCCCGCACCCATTCAGTCCGAGCGATTTCTGCCCCGTTGAGACGACCGCTAACTTGAATTTTGATCCCTTTGACTTCGGCCCTCTGCGCCCGTTGGATGGCCTGGCGGACAACACGACGGAAGGAAACCCGTCTTTCTAGTTGTTGGGCGATGTATTCGGCGATCAGGTTGGCATCGGCATCAACGCGAGCCACTTCGATGACGTTAATGCGAATTTGACGCTGGCCACCGAGGGCTTTTTGTAAACCTAGGCGCAGCTGTTCGATTCCCGTGCCACCACGACCGACGACGACCCCGGGGCGGGCGGTGTGGATGGAGATATCTACTTGATCGGCCTTACGTTCGATGCGAATATCGGCGATACCGGCATTAGCAAGGTTTTTTTCGACGTATTCACGAATGCGGCGATCTTCTTGCAGTAGTTCGGGGTAACGTTTCGCGTCGGCATACCAGCAAGATTTATGATCTTTGATAACGCCGAGACGAAAACCGAGGGGATGGATTTTTTGTCCCATTGTGGTTTTTTTAGTTAAGGTGATTAGTCTTTGTTGCTAGGAGCGACGGCGACGGTGATATGACAGGTGGGTTTGCGAATTTGGTAGGCGCGCCCCTGGGCCCGGGGTCGAAAACGTTTTAGGGTCGGTCCGCCATCGGCAAAGGCTTGGCTAACTACCAAAGTGGCGGGATCGAGTCCTTCGTTATTTTCGGCGTTGGCAACGGCGGAACGCAGGACTTTGAGAATCGGATCACAGGCCCGGTAGGGCATAAATTCGAGAATAATTAGGGCTTCCCGATAGGAGCGACCGCGGATCTGATCGAGTACCCGTCTGACTTTCAGGGGTGACATCCGAATATAGCGGGCGATCGCTTTGACTTCGTTAGAGGTATCGATGGTCATTTCAGTTATCAGTTATCAGTTAGGTAGGGTGGGTTAGGCGACGACAACTTATAAGACTTAGTTATTAATTTATCTAGTCGCCGTAACCCACCATCTCATAGTTAAGCTAAACGGCTTTTACTTCGGATCACCGATATAGACTCCAAAAGGGTTATAGCTATTGGATCATGCAGGTTAAGCGCCGTTTAGCTTATCTGAACGCTGACCGGGGGCTTGACGGTCTTAAGATTACCGCCCACCGGTCTATTTCCGTCCTGCTTTTTTGTCGCTCTTGGCGTGGCCGCGGAAGGTGCGGGTGGGAGCGAATTCACCGAGTTTATGACCGACCATCTGCTCGGAAACATAGACGGGAACGTGCTGTTTGCCGTTGTGAACGGCGATCGTGTGACCGACCATATCGGGAATGATTGTCGAGGCCCGGGACCAAGTTTTAATCACTTGTTTACTGCCCTGGGCGTTGAGTTTTTCGATTTTTTCCATCAGGTGGCCGGCGACAAATGGCCCCTTTTTCAGTGAACGACCCATAATTTTCAGTCAAAAGTAAAGTAATAATTTCTAACCCTGGTTACGACGGCGCACAATCAGATCGCTACTGCGTTTTTTCTTGTTGCGAGTTTTGCGACCGAGGGCGGGTTTACCCCAGGGAGTCATCGGGCCGGAACGTCCGATCGGAGCGCGACCCTCTCCACCTCCGTGCGGGTGATCCACTGGGTTCATGACGCTACCCCGAACATGAGGTCTTTGACCGCGGTGACGGGTACGACCGGCTTTACCGAGACTGATGTTTCTCGCTTCGGCGTTACCGACTTTTCCGATGGTGGCGTAGCATTCACGCCGGATCATGCGTACTTCTTTGGAGGGGAGGCGGATGGTAACGTAATCGCCTTCTTTCGCTACCACTTGGGCGAAACCACCAGCAGCCCGCACCATTTGACCCCCGCGACCGGGGACGAGTTCGATGTTATGAACTTCTGTCCCCAGGGGGATGCGACTTAAGGGTAGGGCATTACCCACCTCGAAGGGAGCGTTTTCTCCGGCGATGACGGTATCACCAACGCCTAAACCGGCGGGGGCGATGATGTAGCGTTTTTCCCCGTCTTTGTAGAAAAGCAGGGCAATGCGGGCGTTACGGTTAGGATCGTACTCGATCGCCGCTACTGTGGCGGGAATATCCCGTTTATCGCGACGAAAATCGATAATCCGGTAGAGGCGTTTATGGCCGCCGCCCCGGTGACGACTGGTAACGACACCGCGATTATTACGCCCTTGTTTGCTGTGTTTGCGATGAGTTAGGGACTTTTCCGGTTCGGTTTTGGTGATCTCTTTAAAGTCGGAGATGGCCGCCTGCCTTGTCCCGGGGGTTAAAGGTCTAAAAGAACGAATACCCATAGTTTAGTTTTCCGTTATCGGGTTTCTTGGTGGTTATACGTCGGGATAGAGGGCGATCGAGTCGCCTTCCGCTAGGGTCACGATCGCGCGTTTGTATTGGGGTTTGTAACCGAGGAAACGGCCGACGCGTTTTTTCTGACGAGAGGGGCGGCTGGTGTTCACTTTCGTTACTTTCACGTCAAACAGCAATTCGATCGCCGCTTGAATTTCCGGCTTGGTCGCTTTCAAGGCGACATCGAAGACGTATTTATTTTGTTCTAGGAGTAGGGTGGCTTTCTCGGTCACGATCGGCTTTAGGATCAGATCGGCGAGTTGTCTGGCTTCAGTTTTAAGCACCATAGACCTCCTCAATTTTAGCTAGGGCTGCGGCGGTGGCGATAACTCGATCGGCTAGGATGACATCATAGACGTTGAGACTATCGGCGCGAATAATTTTGAGATTGCAGATATTACGTCCCGATAAATAGACATTTTCGGGAATTTCCGTCAAAATCAGCAGAATTTTTTCCTCTGGACTGGCTCCCCAGCGACTTAAGGCAGCGGTGAGTTCTTTGGTTTTGGGTTGGGAGAATTGTTCGGCGAAGCTTTCAACCACGATAAAGTTATCGGCCTGGCTGATCAAAGCGGTTCTCAGGGCTAATCTTTTCTCTTTGCGATTGACCTTAACCTCAAAATCTCTCGGTTTTGGTCCGAAGATGACACCGCCACCACGCCAGAGGGGAGAACGGATCGAACCGGCCCGGGCCCGACCGGTGCCTTTTTGCCGCCAGGGTTTGCGACCACCGCCGCGCACTTCCGAGCGGGTTTTGGTGGAGGCGTTACCTTGACGGGCCGCCGCTAGATGGCTGACGACGACGCGGTGAATTAGGTGTTTGGCGGTTTCGGGTTTAGCGGTTTTCAGTTCCAGGGTGCCTGTTCCCGCTTCTTCCCCTTGCCAATTTTTGACTGTGTAGTTAACCATGACTTTAATCTTTCCTTGCCCTATTTACCAAATTTCTTGGCGGGGGTGATGTTTAACAGGGTTCCTGGTTTACCCGGGACGGCTCCTTTGATCAGGATTAGGTTGCGTTCGCTATCGATTTTGACCACGGACAGTTTGCGGATGGTCACTTGGGTGGCTCCGTATTGTCCGGCCATTCTCTTACCCGGGAAAACGCGGCCGGGGGTAGTACCGGCACCGGTGGAACCGGGGAGACGGTGGTTTTTGGAACCGTGGGTCATGTTACCGCGTTTGAAGTTATGGCGTTTTTGATAGCCGGAGAAACCTCGTCCGATGGTGGTTCCAGCCACATCGACTAAATCGCCTTCTTGGAAGATAGCGGCGGTAATTTCTTGGCCTAAAGTGTAAGCGGATGCGTCCTCGAGGCGGTATTCGATTAAATGCCGCAGGGGGGAGACACCGGCTTTGGCTAAATGACCGAGTAGCGGTTTGTTGAGGGCTTTTTCTTTGACGGTTTTGTATCCCACTTGGATGGATTCATAACCGTCGGTTTTTTTCGTTTTGACTTGGGTGACGGGACAGGGACCGGCTTGAACGACGGTGACGGGAATGGCGACTCCCGTTTTGTTGTCGAAGATTTGGGTCATGCCCAGTTTTGTACCGAGGATACCGATAGACACGGATTGTTCTCTTTATCTTTACTAGACGACAATCAAAAATAACGTGGCCGTGGCTATAGGAGCGAGAAAAATCTTTCCCGCTTTATCAGCCTGCCCAACTTGAATGACTTTTTTCGAGTTATTTAAGCTGGCATCCCGTTAAATTCGTAAGTAAGACTAGACAGGTTTGCTGGTTCTGCCTAGATTGTTGCTGGTCTTTGTTTCTTCGGGACTTAAAGGGTTTATCTTCAGTATCCCGGCGAAGACCGAGCGACCAAGGCGGTTCTGCTTGGCAGTGCCTTCAGCACCACCTAACACCGATTTTGGCCACGATCAAACATTATATAATATTTGTGCCTTTTTAGGCAAGAGGTTTTTTTGCAACATCTCAATAAATGCTGGTAAGGAAGCCGAAGTCAACCTAGAAAATGAACCCGCACTCGTGAGAAAGCATCGACTTAGGTTGCACTGAGGAAGAAAATCTGCTTTAACTAAGGATATGCTTCTTCCCATCGA
>NZ_JASJFB010000427.1:0-10065 GCF_030065455.1 Microcystis sp. M53602_WE12
ACTTTTTCAGCAAGCCCTAATTAAATTATGATCGCGCCGTAACGCACCATCTTAATTTGTAGGGTGCGTTAATGTTCTCGGTTCTTCTCTTTTTCTCACCTAACGGCTGGTCGATTTTTTTGAGAAAATTGAGTTAATAATCTCTAGGTTGAGTTAAGGTTTGTAGTTACGCTTTAGCGCCAACTTCTGGGGAAAATCGGGCTAGAGCATCGACATTGCTTGTATTCCCAAGACTTGCCTGACTTGCCTTTACTGTTCTTTGTGGCGAGAAAAAGCCAGATCAGCAGTCTCGATTACCTTTAATAGCTGTTCGATGCGGTTTTCCGTCGGGGGGGCCAAACAGGGAAAAACGGCTAAACCGGGGATTTGATTGGCCACCTCGGTGACAGCCACATCAAGGGTGACTAGGGGTAAATTAGCTAGGGTTTGCGACTCGCTCAAGGTTTGCAGATAAGAGTATAAATCTTCTGCGATCGAACTATCGATTAAGATAGCGTCCACCTCCCAGACACCAGCTAAAAGTTCCGCCTGTTCGCAACTATCGGCCTCAATAAAACGATAATTCTCCCGAACTAATTGATTATTCCAAATCCAGCTAAAGGAAGATAAATCGGAGAAATTGGGGGCATAATGGCCGTGTAAACGCAGCAGAGTCGGAGCAGTGCGCCGTTTGCGGCTAGGAATGGGGGAAACGGTCAGATTCAGGCAAGCTTGCAGAGCTGCCGAGGTGATCGGCGGAACCAGAAAACTATCGGCCCCTTGCTGTTGACTGCGGTTGCGCTCGGAATCAGCGGCGGTGACAATAACTTTCATATCTTTGGTTTGGGGATGGGATTTCAGCAGCGTTAACACATCCCAACCGGACAACAGGGGTAGATTGGGATTGAGAAAAACACAACGGGGTTTTAACTGACGGGCTTTTTCGATCGCCTCAGTGCCGCTACGGGCGATAATGGCTTTTAATCCCAATTCACTCAAGCGATCGACAAACTGTTCGATCACTTGGGGATTAGCTTCCACCACTAACACCAGACGCTGGGGAGTGGCGGACTCCTGATCGGCACCTTGGGGATGAACCGGCAGCAGTAAAGTGAATTGACTGCCTTCCCGGTCCTTGGAGACAAAGGATAGATCGCCACCGTGACAGCGCGCTAATTTTTGGCTGAGGAGTAAACCTAAACCAGCACCCTCAAATTGACGGGTGAAAGGACTTTCTAGCTGTTGGAATTTCTGAAAAATCAGATGCTGGGATTCTTCCGGAATACCGATCCCCGTATCCCAGACGGTAAAAGCCAGCCAATTTTCCCAACGATTGACTTTAATGCCGAAATTACCGCCATCAATGGTGAATTTAACCGCATTATCTAACAAATTCACTAACATCTGTTGTAAACGGGCTTCATCGGCCAGGGCATAATCTAACCCTGATTCAATGTCAAGACGATAGCTGCCGGGGAGATCGAGACGTTGGGGATACTTATCGACGATGATATCGTACACCCGTTGACAGAGGCGATCGATTTTGACTCTAGATAAAGTTAATTTTAGTTGTCCTGTCTCTAGGCGGGTTAAATCGAGGAGATCATTGACCAAAGCCATCAACTGGCGACCGCTGCGATAGATTAAATCGGCATATTTCGACTGTCGGGGGTTAAGTTCACCGATTTTTTCTTCCCGCAGCAGATTGGAGAGACCGATCACGGCGGTGAGGGGCGATTTAAACTCATGGCTGACACAGGCGAGAAATTCATCCTTAAGACGATTTAAATGGACTAAATCGGCATTTTTAACCGCTAATTCCTGACAATATTGCTGTTGTTCCGTGATATCGGTGGCCAACAGTAACCACAGTCCCGAAGCTTTCTCGAGCAAGGGATAATTATCCGCCCAATTTAACGGCACGGACAACAGTCGCCAAGTCTTGGCTAAACCCGATGTCACCGTTTCTAGACGCTGGGGAAACAGGGGGGGGGTGGGGGATGGGAGGGTTAAGGGGTCATTAACCAAAGCAAAGGGAGATTTATCGATATTAGCGGGGAAAGCCGCCCCGATTTGTTGACACCAAGCCTGATTTTGGTATAAAATTCCCGCTTCTGGACTGTAGAGCAGCAGCGGCAGCGGTAATTGTTCCAGAAATTCCAGAGGACGATCGCTGCGGGGGGGGGATTGCGATCGCTGATGCGGGGCTGCGGGGGAGGATCATCGAGAATCGAGCACCCGAGACAAAATTGGAGAAGTTTGCCCGTGTCTAAGCGTCCTAACAGTTTGCCTTGAGCATCCACTAAAATGGGGACGAAGGCGAGCGCTTCTCCCGTCAGGGTTGCCAGAAACTCACTTACGGCCATGCGAGCGTTAAGAGGGATAATCGGACGCAGCCAACCGCTCAGATCCAGGCAGCTGGAGGAGGGGTTTCTGGTTTCGGGGTGCTGTTGTTGATAGAGGAGGTAAGCAATCAGGGTTTGACTCTCAATCAGTCCTAGGGGACAATACCGCTCATCCACCACCACGATCGCTTCTGGATTGCCCGTATTAATTAAATCGCAAAGACTTGCCCGGTCAATAATTAATTCACAGGCAGTGACGGATTGATTAAAGTGATGGAGGCTGAGGGTAACGCTAGGCATGGGGATAATTGGGTGGGCGGTGGCGGTAACTTTAGGGCATAATTAGGGTTTGCGGCAAAAAGTTTTTCGGTGGGGGCAGGGTGTAGGGTGTAGGGTGTAGGGTATAGGGTTTTACCGATTTTCAGGTGGTCAATTACCTAATTTTCAGGGCAAAAATCCCGGAATTTTCCCCCTGCTCACTCCCATCCCCGGCACTTTTGGATTTCAAAAAGGTCTAAAAGTATTATCCAACAAGGTTTTTAGATTTATTCAGCCAGCCCTAATTAACAAACTGATGGCCAAACTATTAGTAGTCCTAGAACTTGAATCTACCTTGATTATGACGCTTGCTCATCTAGAGGACCGCTCCATTGATTACAATTAACTACAATACCCACTGCCAAAAAGCAAAGTTAACTTTAACTTCCCCGATCTGATGGCGAGGGGGTTGTCTTCTCAACAGAGAAAGCCTAACCTATAGTTTGTTATTTTCTATCTACCTTGCGGGTGAGAAAACGTTGCCTCCGAGACTGACTATTTATGCTTTTGTCCCAACGGACCCACCCTTGACGGGAGTGAGTTCACCTCCGGGGCTGGTTAATTCTTTGACGGCTTTATTGGCTAATGAACGCTATAATCTAACCCTAGGGTCTTCTTCTAGCGAATTACTGGCTAATATCGAGGCAGAGAAGGAAAAAATCGATTGTTTGCTGGTGGTCTCTCATCCTTCCCTACAGCCGACTTTTAATCAACTCTACGAAGGGGGGATTTTACTGCCAGTAGTGATCATTGTCGCTGACAAGAACATCACTGCCGAGACGAATGACTCTCCCACCTGTCTCTATCATAGTGCCGAATTACAAATTACCGTCAAGGAATTAGACAGCATCACCTCGGTCATCGACCAAGCGATCGCTCGATTTCTCCATTTAGCTCCTAATTGCTCTTTTTCCGAACCTACCACGATTGTTAACCAACCAAATCCCGTGGAAAATAATCACAGTTTTCTCCTCCTACAACAGCGCCGTTTAGCGGAAAAATTAAAAGAAAGACTCGGCTATTTAGGTGTTTACTACAAACGCAACCCGCAGCTATTCTATCGCAATCTTGCCCCGGAGGAAAAAAACGAATTACTGCGGGAATTAAGAAGAGATTATCGGGAGATTATTTTAAATTACTTCCAACAGGATTATCCGATTAATCAAGCGATCGATGAGTTGGTTAATAATGTCTTTTTTACCGATCTCTCAGTGTCGCAAATTCTGGAAATTCACATGGAGTTAATGGATGAATTTTCCCAACAGTTAAAATTAGAAGGCAGAAGTGAGGAAATTCTCCTAGATTATCGTCTCGCTCTCATTGATATCCTTGCTCACTTGGGGGAAATGTATCGTCGTTCCATACCTCGCGAGGATATCCCTTATGATTTATTATTGGGAATAGACTAAAATCTCCCCAATAAATAACAATAAACTCGTATCCCCAGCCCCTTTTATCTTAACCTATGAGCGTCTTTAAAAAAACCTATGTTTTAAAACTGTACGTCGCCGGCAATACCCCCAACTCCGTGCGTGCCTTGAAAACCCTGAAAAATATCCTAGAAGAGGAATTTCAGGGAGTGTATGCGCTCAAGGTGATTGACGTGCTGAAAAACCCGCAACTAGCGGAGGAAGACAAGATTCTCGCTACTCCTACCCTCGCGAAAGTCCTCCCTCCCCCGGTGCGGAAAATTATCGGTGATTTGTCCGATCGAGAGAAGGTTCTGATCGGTTTAGACTTACTGTACGAGGAAATTCGTGAACGAGAAAATGATAGCTAGGCCTTCGGCAATAGGTGATTAGACGGGTTATATTTATTGAAGGAGAAATGATCGGGGCGTAATCTAGTACGTTTATGGGAAAGTCAAGAGTCAAGGGACATCAAGATGGTATAAAGTATCTAGTCAGGCCTGATATGTTTCTGTGGAAAAATTAGATAAAAATCCTACTCTTTAAATATTCGCTGGATAAATAATGACTCAATCTAACTCTAATAGCCAATTGAATCCACCGATTAAACCGAAAGGTGTTCGCAAAATTAGAACCCTAATTGAAGGTTTTGATGAGATCACTCACGGTGGTTTACCCATGGGGCGAACTACCTTAGTTAGTGGCACTTCTGGCACGGGAAAAACCCTGCTTGCTGTGCAATTTCTCTACCACGGGATCAAGTATTTTGACTATCCGGGACTGTTTGTTACTTTTGAAGAATCTCCCACCGATATTATCCAAAATGCCTATAGTTTTGGTTGGGATTTAGAAGAATTAATTGACCAGGGTAAGTTATTTATTCTCGATGCTTCCCCGGATCCGGAAGGTCAAGAGGTGGTGGGTAGTTTTGATCTTTCGGCCCTGATCGAGCGCATTCAATACGCAATTACCAAATATAAAGCAAAACTGGTATCAATTGACTCTGTAACTGCTGTTTTTCAGCAGTACGAAGCGGTGTCAGTGGTGCGGCGAGAAATTTTTCGGCTCGTGGCCCGGCTAAAATTATTAGGAGTGACTTCAATTATGACCACGGAACGTATCGAAGAATACGGAGCGGTGGCGCGTTTTGGTGTAGAGGAATTTGTCTCTGATAATGTGGTAATTATGCGGAACGTGCTAGAGGGAGAAAGGCGACGCCGAACCGCAGAAATCCTCAAATTACGGGGAACAACCCACATGAAGGGGGAATATCCCTTTACTATCACCAATGATGGCATTAATATCTTCCCCCTCGGTGCGATGCGTTTAACTCAGCGCTCCTCTAATGTCCGCATTTCTTCGGGAGTAAAAACCCTCGATGATATGTGTGGAGGCGGTTTTTTCAAGGATTCGATTATTTTGGCTACAGGAGCAACCGGTACGGGTAAAACTCTCTTAGTTAGTAAATTTCTGGAAGAAGGCTGTAGGCGCGGTGAGCGGGCGATTTTGTTCGCTTATGAAGAATCTCGCGCCCAATTGTCCCGAAATGCTTCTTCTTGGGGGATCGATTTTGAGGAGATGGAACGCAAGGGATTATTAAAATTATTGTGTTCTTACCCCGAATCGGCGGGATTAGAAGACCATTTACAGATGATTAAGTCGGAAATCTCGGAATTTAAACCCTCCCGTATTGCCATCGATTCTCTATCGGCGCTCGCGCGCGGGGTGACAAATAATGCTTTTCGGCAATTTGTGATCGGGGTGACAGGATACGCCAAACAGGAGGAAATTACGGGATTTTTCACCAATACCACCGACCAATTCATGGGAGCGCACTCGATCACCGAATCCCATATTTCTACGATTACCGACACGATTTTAATGTTGCAGTATGTGGAAATTCGCGGCGAAATGTCGCGAGCGATTAACGTCTTTAAGATGCGCGGTTCTTGGCACGATAAAGGGATTCGTGAATATACTATCAGTCAGGATGGGGCGGATATCAAGGATTCTTTCCGCAATTACGAGCGGATTATTAGTGGTTCTCCAACTAAAATTAGCGTCGATGAAAAGAGTGAATTATCGCGGATTGTTCGCAATGTGCGCGAAAAATTACAGGATGAATAATCGGGGGTTGACTGATGGAGATTATTTTGAAGGGCGATCGGGTAAAGTTGGTCTTAGGGAAAATAACCACCAGATCAACAAACCTAATAAAATCCAGAGAATATCTTTAACCAGGCGAATTTTTAAAAACTGTGCTTTCTAGATTTTTTGTCCTCAATCCAGACTTTTGGGGGGTAGAACCCCCCAAACCCCGGAGCGCATTAGTTTTTCGGTGGGATGCTTACACGCAGTTGTTCATATATTTGTACTAATTTATAGCAATTCCCATAGTTGTGAGGTACAGAGTCTTAGGTTTTGAGGAGTCAGGAGTCAGGAGTTAAGATTTTGGTGTACCTCATGAGATTGGGAAACGCTATAAAAGTTACTGATAATACTAAATCTGGTTATTAAAGACTGATTATTTATTCCCCTTTTTGCATGAGCGCATGAGTACATGAGTGCCTATCCTGATATGTTACCTATACTCAACGGATTTAGTATGATTGAGATTATTTTGAAGAGCGATCGGGTAAAGTCGGTCTTAGGGAAAATAACCACCAGATCAATAAACCTAATATAATCCAGAGAACATCTTTAACCCGGCGAATTACGGAAATCGCTAAACCTAATTCTAGACTGCCGGTTAAGGAAGCACCCAGCAGCACTAAAGAACCTTCTAAAGTACCGATATTAGCAGGAATAAAAAAGGTTCCAGCGCGCACTAATTGGGCAACAGAATCAAATAACCAAGCATCGGCAAAACTAATCGGATGTTGGAGAAACTGCATTAAAACATAGATTTCTAAAACTCCGAGGGGCCAATTGAGAAAACCGACGATCAAGCCATTTCTAAATAGGGGCAGATTCCGGTAAAATTCCCCTAAACGATCATCGACACTGCGAAGATTTTCTAAAGGTTTAGCTAGGCGATCACCTAAAAAAGAATGACCTAATCGATTAACTATTCTGGAGGATAAACGGAATCGCTGAATCAAGAAAAATATCAGGATACAACTGGAGAATATAGCGAGACTTAATCCAGTAAAAGTTTTAAAAGAATTGGAGAATTTTGGGGAAGCTAGGAGCAGAAAAAAACCGATAATTGCAAAGAAGACAAGGGAAGCAGTATTTAATGTCTTGGTCAGAATAATCGAGGCACTGGTTTCTTTATAGCTAATCTGATAGTGAGTTTTTAACATCACTGCTTTAAAACCTTCTCCTCCCAAAGAAGCGAAGGGAGTCACGCGATTAAAGGCTGCCCCTACCATGTAAATTAATAATAGGCGAATTGTCCATCGAGGTTGGATAGGAATGCTTTTAAAAGTTAGTTGCCAAGTAAAAACATCGGTGAGGAATTCTAGGAAATAAAAAATAATTACTAATGTCATTCCCCACCAACCGACTAGGGTGATTTGTTGCCAAACTTCTTGCAGATTTGTTTTGCGTAAAATTACCCCTAGTAAAACAAAACCTAAACCCAGAAAGATAAATTTAAGATATTTCATAAGTAGTCGTGCAAAATTAATTTCTTGGTTAGGATAGGCAATAGACAATAGGCAATAGGCAAGAAGTAGTTAGATAGGTGTAATTAATTTTGCTTAGGTACTTACTAAATCCTGTTTAAAAGGTCTAGGAGAGCGGGAAGTGGGGTAGTGGGGAGATGGGGAATTATGAATTATAACTGATAACTGATAACTGATAACTGATAACTGATAACTGATAACTGATAACTGATAACTGATAAAGCTGATAACTAAAAATAATTCCAACGTTGAATAAATGGCAGCCAATGAGATTCGACTAATTCGAGCGCTTTTGGGTCTGGGGGATAATTATTTTTTTTATATCCTTGCAGACTAGCGATATATTTCTCAAAGCGAGGCATAGATATTTTTAAGTCGGGAAGTTGCAGTTGATCGTAGATTTTCTCGATTTGTGCTAGGGGTTCTTTTTCTAAATCTTCAAAACGAATTTCTACAAAACTATCGGCGGGTAAATCGGCACTATCTCGCAGGAGAGAATTGATCATTGGGGGATAACTTTTTAGAATTACCTGCTCGATTTCATCTGTGGATAAATTATCGTAGGATTGCAGTGCTAGTTCTGGTAGGATGCGGGTAAAAAAGTGGCGGGTTGAGGGAAAAACTCGATAGGGATTGCGGTAGATATGAATAAATTTAGCATCGGGCCAGATAGCTCGCAATTTGGCAATGTGTGCCGCATAAACGTGGTTTTTGATTAGTAATTGTTTGCCTCTTTGATGGATGGAAACTTTTTTTAATAGATGAGTATGCCAACGCTGCCAAGTGGCGATTTCTTTCTCGCTGCAGCCCTGAAAAAAAACCCCTCGATCGAAATGGTACTGAAAACGTTGGGGAAAGTATAAACCATGGTAGTAGGAAAGGGGGATCATGCTGGCCAGGGCGATCGAGTCTTCTTGGGGTGAATCGGGAGTAACAGCGACGTTATCCACATGGCGATCGCTCGGTAGGGCCAATTCTAGCAGCGGTTGAAATAAGCGGACGATACCGAGGATATCCCAGGGTAATCCCACCGCTAGGGGCGAAATATAGCCAAATTGCTCCGATTGACCGAGTAAATTGTGCAGATGGGTCGTGCCGCTGCGCCAATAGCCGACAATAAAAATGGGTGCTTTTACCTGCACGCGGCGCTCATAAAACCCTGTCATCAAAATTCGTTCTAGGGTAGAAAAAGGCAGTCGCGCCAGGGTAACTGCCAGCGCCAGGGTTGCCGGGGCGAAATTGGGGCGATCGATGCCGCCATTAGTCAAAAATAAACGTAATAGGGTACTAAGGTTACTACCACAAAGGGGATGAAACAAACTGGACATATTAACTATTTTTTAGCGTTTTTTTGGCGGATAGCTTGGCTGGCCAAGGTTTTGCCGAATTCCCAAGCGGCCCCTAGGGCTGATTCATTCTAACAAATCGCAAAGCCTGAACCACTTGTTATCAAGCCATCTTTGCCCCTTTGTAATGGATAAAAGGATAAAGGATAAAAAGCCTAAACCTCTGAAAAGATTTAGAGCTATAGTTGGGAGAATTGACAAATTACTAACAGCTTGAAAGTCAGTTAAAGGTAAAGTATCTTCCTTAAAAATTACGTCTTTTACCCAGTGCAACTGATTTTCTATGTTCCAATGACCTCGAATTTTTCGAGCAAAAGTTTGAGCACTTTCTACCAAACTACTAATGTACTAGGCACAATTATAATACCCTTCTCCCCCTCTTTCACCATACCTTTCCACTTTAATATAACTTTTAATGTGTTCCCAAACATTATTAAAGGGATGAGTTACATTAAAGACTGATGTTAGAAGTGTTGAACGTTGAGAAAAGTCAGACAAAAAAAGCTATTATAGATAGAATCTAGACAACTTATTCCCCCTCACAATAGGTAGTTTGCCCTGATGACGAATTTCTCAAAACTCATAAAAGAGCTTCTCAAACCACTGCCTAAAAATTACTACCCCGCTTGGCTCTTCGTTACCCTTTATGCTAAATCAACATACAAGATGCCAAGATAACATACTTCTAACCCAAAAATTCCGAAAGTTTCTAAAGCCATCGGCTCTCCGTTTTATTAGTTTCAGTTTATTGTTGATTCCCTCGACCACCCCATTCGTTGTCCTTCGCTCAAAATAACTAATGATTTCTCCAAACCAGTTTCGGATTTTTTGACAACTCTTGGTAAAAACACTGGAGGATTTTGCCAACCATTCTGAGATAGATAGCAGTCCTTCTGTCGGATTCTCTGAGGTTTCATAAATCTTTCTAAATTCTTCCTTTAACTCGTGCATCTTTTTCAAATTTGGTCAATTCTCTGGTGGTGATTCGGTAGTAGTGATGGCGGCTTAATCCTTTGCTTTGCTGTGCATTGTAGTCATG